>JBLYYW010000193.1:0-14855 GCA_048550155.1 Acidimicrobiales bacterium
GGGTTGCCGTAGTCGTCGTAGGCGAACTCTTCCCACATGGCGTGGGCGATGCCGGCAGCAACTCCGCCATGAACCTGGCCGTCGACCAGCAGCGGGTTGATGATCGTGCCGGCATCGTCGCAGGCGACGAATCGCCGGATCTCAACCGAGCCGGTCTCGGCATCGACCTCGACCACACAGACATGGGTGCCGAATGGGAAGGTGGCTCCCGACGGTGTGAAGTCGATCTCGGAGAACAGACGCCGATCCTGCTCGGCAAGGGAATTCGCGATCCGGCCCCAATCGACGGAGAGGGCTGGGGTTCCGACGACGTGAAAGGCCCCGGCGTCCTTGTTCAGGACGATGTCGGTCGGATTCGCCTCCAGGAGCTCGGCGGCCGCTGCCTTGGCGGTGTCGGTGACGAGATCCGATGCCTCAGCAACTGCGCTGCCTCCCAACTGCAGTGACTTGGATCCGCCGGTGCCACCACCGCGCGGCACCTCGGCGGTGTCGCCGTGGCGAACCGTGATCTTGTCGATCGGGATTCCTGTGCGATCCGAAGCGAGCTGTGCAAAAGCCGTGTGGTGTCCCTGCCCGTGGCTGGAGGATCCGGTGAGAACCAGCGCCGTACCATCGGGCTTCACCTCCACGCTGCCGTACTCGCCGTTACCCATCGGGTTGGTGATTTCGACATAGGTTGAGATTCCGATCCCCAAGTGCGCGGTCGGGTTGGGATCAGCTCGACGGGCGGTCTGTTCGGCTCGCAGCGATTTGTACGCGACCGCATCGAGTGCGGCGTCGAGTGCACGCTCGTACTCGCCAGAGTCCATCGAGGCACCGGTTGGAGTCGTCAGCGGGAACGCGTCGGGTTTGATGAGGTTCCTCCGCCGTAGCTCTGCCGGATCAAGTCCCAGCCGGGCGGCGAAGACATCGATCATCCGTTCGAGCGCATGGGTTGCCTCGGGGCGACCGGCGCCACGGTAGGCACCGACGGGAACGGTGTTGGTGATGACGCTCTTGCTGTCGAAACGAACGTTGGCAATGTCGTAGGGGCCCGACGTCATGATGTTCGTGAAGTGCGGAAGCAACGCCCCGATCGCCGCGTGAGCGCCCGAGTCTTGGATCACATTCAGCGAGTAGTGGGTGATCGTGCCATCGGAGCTGCCGCCGATCACGCATCGGAACGACGTCGCTCTGCCGTGCGCCAGCCCGACCATCGACTCGGATCTCGTTTCCGCCCAACGCACGGGACGACCGAGCCTGCGGGCGATGAGGGCGCAGACCTGGTCCTCGGGGTAATTACCGCTCTTGGCTCCGAAGGCACCCCCGACATCGGGGCAGATCACACGAACCTGGCTGGGATCGATCCCACAGGCGCGGGCCAAACCGTCGCGGGTTCCGTGTGCCCCCTGGGTGCTGCTCCACTGAGTCAGGTGGTCGACGCCGTCGATCGATTCCCAACGGGCGATGGTCGCTCGAGGTTCCAGCGGGGCGGGTGCCATGCGATGGTTGCAGAATTCGAGTTCGACCGTGATCTCTGCGTCAGCCATGAATTCGACTTCGTCCTTCTGCGCTGTGATTTGGAATACCACGTTCGTGCCGGCCTCGGGGAAGACCGCCGTCGCATCAGCTGCAAGTGCGTCCTCGGGGTTCAAGACCAGCGGCAGTTCGTCGTAGTCGATGATGATCGCTTCGGCTGCGTCGACGCCGCCGTGACGGGTGCGGCTGACGACCGCCGCGATCGGCTCGCCGACGTAGCGGACGATGTCATTGGCAAGGCAGCTGCGCTTCATCTCCTGGTTGAGCATTCCGAATCCCGGTGACATGGGCTCAACCCCGAGTGAACGGGCGGTGAACACCCCGACAACGTCGGGGTGCGATTCTGCTTCGGCGACGTCGACCTCGGTCAGCTTTGCATGGGGCATCATGCTGCGGACAAAGGTGACATGCAGTGCATCAGCTGGTGCCAGATCATCGACGTACATTCCCCCGACGGTGAGGAGATCGGGATCTTCGATCCGGGTGACTCGGGTGCCGATCATGCTCATGGTGGGGAACTGTACATTCGCGATCTCTTCACTTGCCGACCGAACCGGGTGGGTCACAGCCCAATCCCACCGTGGGCCCAACTCAGGTGCGAAACATCACGCTGATTCGAGGCTCGGCATGCGCAACCTTTGGCACCCCGTGCTGGTGGGTTGCTTGAAAGGTGCCACCCATCACGAACAGGTCGCCATGGCCAAGGGCGAACCGCTGGGTCGCTCCACCATTGTCGGGCTTGACGACAAGCGATCTCCGGCCCCCCAGCGACACAATCGCCACGATGGTGTCGCCCGGTAGGGGCACTCGGTCCCGGTGTAACGCCACGCTGTCATGTCCATTGCGGTACCAGTTGGCCGAGACCGAACGGATCCTGCGGCAGTAGTGATCCTCAAACCAGCGACGCAGGTCGCCGAGGCCCTCAACCCGTTGCTCGGGGCAATCGGAGAACCACACCAAACGCGGTACGTCGACCATTCGGTCATACATCGGCCGACGATCGGCCACCCAGTCACCGTTGAGCCGAAGTTGGTCGAACCACCGGTCTGCGCCCGGGAGCCAGCTGGGACAGTGATCGACCCACGCCCCTCCGCCGAGTTCGAGCCGATCGGGGACCGAATGGATATCGGGCAGATCGGGCTCACCCGAGGAAAGGAGGTCCAGCTGCAGAGCGGGCATCGCTCCAGCCTATGCGAACAAACGTTTGGTCCACAAGAGGCAGGCACAGGAGACAGGCGAAGCGGGGTGAACCGTCCTTGCGGCGTGCTTGGATGGAGCCATGGATCTCGATGCACCGCAACCGGGCAAAGCTGATGACAAGGACTGGACCTGGGTCCTCGATCGAGCGTGTGGCGAGTGTGGTGCAAACGTCGGGTCGCTCACGCTCCAGGAGGTCGCGGTTCTGAACCGTCGCTGTGCTGAGGGCTGGCAGGAAGTGTTGGGGCGGGACCGTGACTGGGTTCACGCCAGACCCGAGCCGGACACCTGGAGCCCGTTGGAGTACGGATGTCACGTGCGGGACGTCTTTGCCTTGTTCCTCGAACGACTCGAGTTGATGCTGAACCACGATGACCCAATGTTTGCCAATTGGGATCCAAACGTCACCGCCGGGGCCGACCGTTACGACCTTCAGGACCCGTCGGTCGTAGCCCGCGAACTCGTCGCGGCAGCACACTCTCTGGCGGCTCGTTTCGAGTCCTTGAGTGCCCATGAACAGGTACGACCCGGTCGACGATCCGATGGCGCATCGTTCACGGTCGAGTCCTTCGCTCGTTATGAAATTCATGACCCGTTGCACCACCTCTGGGACGTGACCGGCACCCCGATGGCACACTGGACGCCCTGAAGGTCGATCCCCGCCGGGTTCGCTCCGTCCGGACTGTCAGATTTCTGAGGGCGGCAAACCAGTAGATTGGACCGGTGCTCACGCCAACAACCTCACCGCCCCTCACCATCCTCAACATCGCAGCTCATCCCGATGATCTCGACTTCGGATGTGCCGGCACCACTGCGAATCTCACCGATGCCGGTCACCGAGTCGTGTACTGCCTGGTAACCGACGGACAGGCCGGTGGCACCGATCACACCATCAGCCGCGAACGTATGGCCGAGATCCGGCGCATCGAACAGGCAAAGGCAGCCAAGGTCGTCGGCGTGGAGGAACTTCATTTCTTGGGGTTTCCCGACGGTGCGGTTGAGGTCACGATGCAGCTCCGCAAGGAACTCACGCGGGTGATTCGGTTGGTGAAGCCCGACCGGGTGGTGACCCAGAGCCCCGTCCGTCAGTTCGACCGGGTGTACGGCAGCCATCCCGACCACCTCGCAACCGGCGAAGCCACGTTGTGTGCGGTCTACCCCGACAGTCGGAACGAGTTCGCTCACATTCCACTCAAGGCCGAGGACGGCCTCCAACCCCATTCCGTGCCCGAGACCTGGTTGATGGGCGGTCCCGACTCCAATCATTTCGTCGACATAACAGATGCCTACGACCGCAAGATCGAGGCGCTGCTGTGTCACGAAAGCCAGATCGGTGATCCCGAGCGGATTCCCGGCCTGATCCGATCGTGGGGGGAACGAGTAGCGCTGCAGGGTGGCCTTCCGAACGGGCACCTTGCCGAGGAGTTTCGGCGAATGAACACCCAGTAGTGACCCAGCGAGCGATCGCTCCTGCACCGAGCTCCAGCGCTCGGTCAGAACGAAGCGTGATCGCATACCTGGCCTTCATGGGCATGATGCTGGCCTTCGGCATCGATTCGGCGCTCCCGGCGTTTGGTGAACTTCGGGATGCGTTCGGCTTGGAGCCGGGCTCGACCCGTATCTCCCTCATCGTCACCGTCTACTTCATCGGAATGGCGTCCGGTCAACTTGTTGTTGGGCCGGTTGCGGATCGGTTCGGACGCCAGCCAACGCTGCTGGCTGGCTTGGCGCTCTACGCGCTCGGGGCGGTCGGCTCGATCATCGCTCCCTCGATCGAGTGGCTGCTCGTGAGTCGTCTCGTGTGGGGTTTGGGCGCATCAGCGCCAGCCGCATTGCGTTCGGCCATCGCCCGCGATCTGTATGCCGGAGACCAAATGGCTCGGGTCATGTCGATCATGATGGGCGTCTTCATGCTGGGCCCCGTCCTGGCGCCGATCATCGGCGATGTGATCCTTCGGGTGGCCTCGTGGCACTGGATCTTCGGCGCCGCCGTCTTCCTGGCACTGGTACAAACCGTCTGGGCTCTTCGGTTCGGCGAGACGCTCGCGGTCGAGAATCGCCGCAACCTGGACCCGACCGAGGTGGCTGCCGGTTTTCGAGCTGTGTTCGGCAGCCGAGGCCCGCTTGGTTACACGATGGCCATGACGTTCGGATTCGGAGGGTTCATCATCTTCTTGGGGAGCTCCCAACCGGTCATCGATCGGATCTATGGCCGGGCCGACCAGTTCTCGTTGTGGTTTGCGGTGGCGTCGATCGTGGTGGCGATTTCGTTTTTCACGGTCAATCGCTACATCGTCGCCTACGGCGCACACCGCGTGGCCGTCGCTGCAGCGTGCGGCGCAATCGTCGCCAACCTTGTACTTCTGGTCGCTGCGATCGGTGCCGGTGGTGTGCCGCCGTTCCTGATCTGGTTCTCCCTGGTGGCCATCGGCAATGCGTTCGTGACGCTCCTCACCCCGACCTGTTATTCGATGGCCCTTCAGCCGCTGGGAGATCGCGCCGGGATCGGATCTGGCGTCATTGGTTTCGTCAGTACCGCAGGTGGGTCGGTGCTGGCGGCCATCGCCGGTGCGACGATCGATGAGACCGTTGTTCCCTGGGCTCTCGGGTATGTCGTCTACGTGGGGATCTGTGTCGGCTGGCTGATGTGGGCCGCAGGAGGTCGATCCGAGCTCGGGTGATCTACCGCTGAAAACACCTACTGGCGTGCCGATGATGGAATCATCGAAGGAATCAGAATCGTTGTGAAATCCCCGCTCCGACGGCTTGGTGCCTTCGGTTTCTGCGTCGCTCTGGTCGCTGCGCTCGGTGCCGCCCCGGCATACGCACTGGCTCAGAACACCGATCCGGCGCTGAGCTTCACAGTGCTGGACGCAATCATCATCGGATTGGTGGAAGGCATTACCGAGTACCTGCCGGTCAGTTCGACCGGTCACATCCTGGTGGCCAACGAACTTCTGGGGCTGAACGAAACCCCCGAGGCCGAGCGTCTGATGGACGCCTATGCGATTTGTGTCCAGGCCGGGGCGATCCTCGCCGTTCTCGTGGTCTACAAGGAACGAATCCTCCAGATGCTCGAGGGTCTGCTGGGACGATCCGATGAGGGCCGTCGGCTCCTCTTCGCAGTCGTCGCTTCGTTCGTGCCGACCGCCGTTCTGGCTGTCACGTTGTTCGACTTCGTGAAGGACCGCCTTTTCGGCGTCGGCTACATCTCCATCGCGTGGATCGCCGGTGGCCTTCTCATCCTCTTCCTCGGCCGCAGCAACTTCTTCAATCGCCCTGGCAAAGAACTTCACGAACTGACGATCCGGAATGCGCTCGTCATCGGGCTGATGCAGGCGTTGGCGATGTGGCCCGGTACCAGCCGAAGCCTGATCACCATTATCGCCGGGCTGGTGGTGGGGCTGTCTCTACGAGCAGCGGTGGAATACAGCTTCCTCTTGGGGCTCCTCACGCTCAGCGCCGCCACCGTCTTCGCCGGCCTACAGGATGGCAGCGAGCTGATTGCGGCGTTCGGCTGGTTCACACCGATGGTCGGCCTGGTCGTTGCCTTCGTGTCGGCCGTCGTGGCGGTGCGATGGATGGTCTCGTACCTCAACACGAAGGGGTTCGAGATCTTCGGTTGGTACCGATTGGTCATCGGCGTCGCATGCTTGGTCCTGATCTCGGTGGGCACACTGCCCTTCGGCTCATAGCTGAACCACCTGCGGGCACGAGTCTTCTACTCTTTCCGAATGCGATCAGTGGCACCGATCTTGGCAATGATCGGCCTGATCGTGGTGGCCTGCTCCACAACCTCGAACTCCGCATCCGGGGCTCCAACCACCGAAGTCGAACGGGTCACCACAACCAGCCGATCGACATCAACGGTTCCAACCAGTTCCGAGGAGCGGCCCGCCAGTTCATTCCTCGAGGGTCTGACCCTGGTGTCGTCGGTCTCGACCGGCCAGATGATCGACACCCAGAGACCTGGAGCGATCCTGCAACACGGCGTTGCCGGCGACGGAGAGCCTGCCAATCCGCTCGGACCTACGACCCGCTTGTTCACCGGTGACGACTCTGACATCGTCGTCAATCTGGTCGGCGGTGACGAGAGTGATGATCTCAACCCAGCCGGCTCACGATTCGTGTTTCAGGTCGAGGGTCTGATCCTGCGGGAAACCTCGTATGAGAAACTGTCCTCCGCCACCAGACCATTTTCATGGAACATGATGCAGCGCGGTCTGGCGGGCAATCCGGGCGGGCAATGGAAGATGTCGTTGGTGAACGAAGCCGGTGGTCGTGTCAAGGCTCAATGTGTGGTCAGAGACGAAGCCAACCGCCTCATCCGGGTGAACTCATCCACCGAGATCCTTCCCGATCAGCCCGCCACAGTTTCCTGCATATTCGACGACATGAAGAACGAACTCATAGTGGATGTTGATGGCCGTACCGACGGCGCCTCTGCGGTCGTGAACCGGGCCGTCGATGGGGTCGAAGTCGTGGTGTTCGATCCAGAGGCGGGAATCGCCGACGAAGGCTTCGGTGACTCTGCGCCCCAAGGCGGAGGAACGTGCGGGGGCGCGTTGCCCAGTGGGATCGGAAGCGTCATCACAGTGGGAAACAAACCGGCCTGTGGGATCGCCCTGGCACCCGAGGACCAGTTTCAAGGTGAGATTGCGGTCGCCCGAGTGTGGAGGTTGTTGTAGACCGAAGGTTCGGAGAATCAAACCGCGTGACCTACCTTGGGACAGCCGCCGAATCCGCGGCGGCCCAAACCCCGTGAGGTCGACGAGCACCATGTGGTTGATACGCCCCGCACACACGGCCGATACCGATGCGGTGTTGTTGCTGGCTTCGTCGATGGGGCCGGGGATGACCACCTTCCCAGCCGATCGCAACGTGATCGCAGCCAAGGTCGAGAACGCAGCAGCGAGCTTCGCCGGCGACGTTGGCGGCGCTGATGCTCAGTACTTGCTGGTGATGGAGGACACCGACACCGGATCGATCCTCGGCGTGTCCGCCGTCTATCCGGAGATCGGTCAGCCGTTCGGGTTCTTCTCCTATCACATGGATCGACTGGTGCAGCACGCGCCCACCATCGAGTACCACCTGGACTGCTCTGTCCTCAACCTGTCCAACGCCTACACCGGACTGACCGAGATCGGAACGCTGGCCGTCGACCCGGCGGTGAGGGGTGGTGGCGCCGGAAAGATGCTGGCCAAGGCCCGGTACTTGCTGATGGCGTCGTTCCCGGGGCTGTTTGCCGACCGAGTCATCGCCGAGATGCGCGGCTGGCAGAATCCCGATGGATCCAGTCCGTTCTGGAATGCCGTCGGACGACGGTTCTTCGGCCTCGATTTCGCCCAAGCCGATGCGCTCAGTGCGGTACAAGGTGCAGAGTTCATTGCGAACCTGATGCCCAAGTTCCCGATCTACCTCGACCTCCTGCCCGATTCGGTTCGAGACGTTGTCGGCCGCCCGCATCAAACGAGCGCCATCGCCATGAAGATGCTGATCGAGGAAGGGTTCCGGTTCGAGAACTACGTCGATGTTTTTGACGCCGGACCGCAGGTGATTGCTCCGCTCTCGAACATCCGCACCGTGGAGGAATCGTTCCGGGCCCGGCTCGGAGAGCACACCACCGACCCCGAGGCCAGCGGAGTTGACCTGCTCGTGTGCAACTCGATCCTCGAGGAGTTCAGACTCGTGCGGACCCGGGGCCGGATCGATGGGGGAGTTCTCTCACTACGCAGTGCCGCTTCGGGTGCACTTCGGCTCGATTCGGGCGACGAAGCCCGAGCGGTTTCGATCGGTTGACTTCCTTGGGTCGGGGGACGGAGGTCACGGTGGTCCGGTTGAGGAATACCCCTGGGTCCAGGCCATTCTTGTAGGTATGAGCCACACCGACATGATCGTTATCGGCGCGGGCCCCGCGGGCGCCGCGGCGGCGATTCGAGCAGCCCGAAGCGGTGCGTCGGTTCGGGTGTTCGACAAGGCTCCCTATGGGCGTGACAAGGTGTGCGGCGACGGGCTCACACCTCGGGCGGTCGCTGCTCTCGATGAGCTGGAAATCGACATGTCGGACGCCCATCGAATCGTCGGACTTCGAATGATCGCCAACAAGACCGTTCGTGAACTCTCCTGGCCCTCGGGAACCAAGTTCCCAGACTATGGAGCCGTGTGGCCCCGAAAGCGACTGGATGCGGCCTTGATTGATGCTGCCTCCGCCGCAGGGGCGGAAGTCACCTGGGAGACCGAAGCCCTGCCTGAGATAGAGAACGGCCGGGTTGTCGGCGTCAAGGCCGGCGGCGAGAAGCACACCGCCGATCTCGTCGTAGCGGCCACTGGCGCACCAGGGGCTGTCGCCAGAATGTTGGGGGCAGAACGGGTTGCCGATGAACCGTTCGGGTTGGCGATCCGCGCCTACGCAGAATCACCGCGTCATGCGTCGGAGCACCTCGAGGCGTGCCTGACCCTCAGGGACGAAGACGGTGTCGCCGTGCCAGGCTACGGATGGATGTTCCCGGCCGGTGATGGCACCGTGAACATCGGCGTCGGTGCGTTGAGCACGATGAAAGGTTTCAAGAACCTCAACCTGAACAAACTGCTCGAGAGCTACCGGGGACTCGTGCAGGATGACTGGGAGTTGGGCCCCAACCTCGGTCGACCTCGTGCCTGGCGTCTGCCGATGAGCGCCCAGAAGCGACACGGCGAGGGCTGGGTTGCGATCGGTGACGCAGCCGGCCTGGTCAACCCCATGAACGGCGAGGGCATCGACTACGGGCTCGAATCTGGCATGTTGGCATCGGACCTGTTCCTGGCAGATCCCGGCACCGCACCAGCCAGATATGACGAAGCGGTGGGCGAGCGGTTCGACGCCTTCCTGCGAACCGGGCGACGGTTCTCATTCTTGATCGGTCATCCGTGGATCCTCCGCAGCGGCCTTCGAGTCGCCGTGGGAACGCAGGCGATCGCGAACATCACGTTGCAGGTAATGGGCAACCTGGTGGACTCTGAAACCCCTGGGGTTTCAGGATTTGTCTTCCGCTCGACCGACCGCGTGCTCGGCCTCGCCGATCCGATCCTCCGCAAGACCAGGGCGACGGCCTGAAGCCACGTCACATCGGCTGGCTCAACCGCGCTCGAAGACCCCGAGCGACGTTGGCTTGACCTTTCGGCGTTCGATCGTGCCGACCCCGCCAAAGTTGGGATCGACTTTCGGGATGTTGTGTTCCACATGCTCCGCTGCCGTTTGTGCCTCGCCCGCACTCGAAGAGGGAAACCGGATGACCGGGTTTCGACTCATCGCGCCGAGGGTACAACCAGAGTTCTCAGCTCTGTCAATTCCGGTTGCGCCTTCTGCTCGTTGCCGGGTGGGCACTACCGACGAAAGTGATACCGGCGATAGTGGTTGGTATCGACCACGCGGCGGCTTCGCCATCGGCGATGTCGGTGCCGTAGTGTCGAGGCCGAAGGGGGGCGTCGCCGATGACCAAAACAGTACGAATCGACTGTCTCCAGTACAGCAACTGGGACGAATCCATCTTCCGCGAAATGCGTCTCGGCGGAGTCGACGCAGTGCACGTGACGATCGCATACCACGAAACGTTCCGCGAGATGGTCCTGCGTCTCGAGGAGTGGAATCGGTGGTTCGAGCGGTACCCGGAGATGATCTTCCTCGGTCGGACCGGAGACGACGTGCGGCGTGCTCACGCCGAAGGTCGTACCGCAGTGTTCTTCGGGTTCCAGAACCCGTCCCCGATCGAAGATGACCTCGGTCTGATCGAGATCGTCCATACGTTGGGCGTTCGGTTCATGCAGCTGAGCTACAACAACCAATCGCTGCTCGCCACCGGCTGCTATGAGTCCCAAGACACCGGGGTGACCCGATTCGGGCGGCAGGCGATTGCCGAAATGAATCGTGTAGGTCTGGTGATCGACATGAGCCACAGCGCCGAACGGTCAACCCTCGATGCGATCGATGCCTCGGAACGTCCGATAGCGATCACCCACGCGAACCCACACTGGTGGCATCCCGCCCTGCGGAACAAGTCCGACGCAGTGCTTCAAGCGCTCACCGCATCCGGGGGCATGTTGGGCTTCTCGCTCTACCCCCACCATCTCGCCCAGGGGTCGGACTGCACGCTGGCGAGCTTCTGTGAGATGGTTGCCGAAGCAGCCGAGCGGTACGGCGTCGAGCACCTGGGACTGGGCAGCGACCTATGTCAGAACCAGCCCGACAGCGTTGTGGAATGGATGCGCAATGGCCGGTGGACCAAAGACCTCGACTACGGCGAGGGTGCAGCCGGCGCCGCAGGTTTTCCGCCCCAACCTTCCTGGTTCGGCTGCAACCTCGATTTCGTCAACATCGCGACCGGTCTGGGGGCCGTCGGCTTCTCCGCCGATGAGGTGGATGGGCTAATGGGGGCCAACTGGCTGCGGTTCTTCGACACCTCCTTCGGACCATGGCCGTGAGTTCAGGCGAGCTCGACCTCGAGTGCGGTGTAGGCCAACTGTTTCCCCAGGTTGAACTGCGGGAACCAGAAGTGGTGATGCGTCTCGCCCGGATGGGAAGCTTTTTCCCCAGCCGCTTGAGTTTCATGCGCGCCTTGTTGAGGGACCTGTCTGCCTCGCACGCTCACTGTCAGCGGCCCGTGTTCGATCTCGACGATTTCGGCTACGGCCGCGCTGTCTACGCCGTCGAGGTGGATGATCGGCGGTACAGCTTGGTGTGCTTTTCCACTCAACTCGACCCGTCCCAGCGGACCGACCGCGTGATCGCCGAGGCGTGGGACGCCAGCTTCGTGCTCTACGACGGTGTCCCATCTGCGACGGAAGTGGATCGGCTCTCCTCGGCAGCTCCCCGGCAGGAGGCGGCCCGGTACGCCGCCACCGATTTGGTCCTGAGCCGAGCCAATCGATCCGTTCGGTTGTTCGACCATGTGGTGGACTGTCTGTCGGCCGGCACACAACCCGAGGCCGACCGCATCGGATCGATCGGGTACTTGATGCGAACCACCGCGGTCTATGGCAACGGCAAGTTCGGGATCGCAGATCGCCGCAGGATCCAGGACCGCGCCGTTGTGGGGGGTGCGTTCCGGGCCGAGATGCTGACGGTGTGGCTGATTCGCACGTTCACCCACGACCTGGTGGAACACATCGCCCGTCGACGGTCGCCCGGAACGGCGGTGGGGCTGGACCCACGTCTCAAACGGCACCTCGGGATCGGGAACGCCACCGGCTTGGGAATGGCTCCGTTCCTGGTGACACACCCTGAGCTTGTCAACAACTGGATGCTCGCTCGCGAGACCGGACTGGCTCGCGTGAGAGCAGTATCGGTCGCGCAGCCAGCGGACATCGACCGTTTCCGTGCTCTCGTGACCCGAGCCGCGGCCCACGTGGAACAGTGGAACGTGGACGACGAGCGACAGCAGCGTCGGATCGTGCAGTTGACGTCCGAGCTGGCAGAGGTCTCCGAGGTTGCAGCCGGTTCATTCTTGATCGCCGGCGAGCCGTGGGGCCGACTCATGGCCATCGCCGAGCGCTGGTCGACCGAGTGCGTCGAGCTCATCGTTTCGGCGCTGCTCGAGACCTATCCCGATCTGGTCGATGGACTCGCCGACTGCATGACCGCGTCAGAGGTTCGACGTGTCGATCCCGCGATGCAGGTTGCAGAGCTTGCTGAGCTCATCGAGACGCAATGGGGCTGGGCTACCGAGGTGGACTACGACGAACCCCGCAATTGCAGGCGGTTCTGGTACACGTCGGAAGACAAGCTCGAACCTCGCCTGGGGGATCGCTTCTCCGATGATGGAGCGGACCTGGAGCGACCTCTCGACGTGGCCCGTCGAGTCGCTGCGCTGTCGGCCGACCTCGGCCGCTGGAATGCAGACGATCGTGTGGCGGGCGTTCTGGCGGAATGCCCAACTCATCGGTACGCGGTGCAGCGGGTGCAGACACTGGCCCGCCATCCCTATGCCGAGATCCGGGACAATCTCATCGGTGAAGATTGTCTGCCCATCGACATGTTGCGCTGCAAGCTGTCCTTCTTCGGTGCATCCAAGTTCGACCCGAAATCCGATCTGTGGACTCGGGTCACCCTGTTCCAGGGTGCACCGCTGTTCGACGAACTCTCCAACCCCGATGCCGATGATTGGTGGCTTCCGGTTCTGTGATGATGCTCGCGCTCAACGAAGTTGAAACGACGGTGACCAAGGCGGCTCAAGGCTGTGGACTTGACTACGGAAACGCTGCAGAGATCGGTGCTGCGGCGAGCTGGTTGTGTGCTCGGGGACTCGACGGGATTTCTGAATCGGTGGCCGTCCTGTCCGTTGGCGAAGATGACCAGAGCGTGCTGGCCCGTCTCGGGATGGCGAGTGTGGACCTCGCGGTGGCCACCGGGTCACCCCAACACGTTGCTGACTGCACTTCACCGCTGATGCTGCGAGCGCTCGCAGCGCGGGCCGGCTGTACGGTCGATCTCGATGATCCCTGCGCCGACGGAATTCGAACCTGGGTCGTGGCTTTGGGCGACGCGCCCGAAGCTCGGTCCGCCGACGATGTTCAGGTGGCAGCGAACCGGGCCTGGGATCAGATCCTGAAGTGGGCCGCACTCACCTACGTGCCCAGTTCTGAACACAGCCGAATCGCCGGTGCCGGAGCCGGGCTGACCGACAACGATTGACCGCCTCACGGCCTAGCGTGAAACGTGATGAGTGACCACTTCTTTCCTTACGACATGGACAACCGCTGGTCCGTGATGTTCAAAGCTCTCGGTGTCGGTCCCGACGATGGGGTGACGGTCACCGATGACGAGCTGATCGCAACCTTTGGCCGGGTCAAGGTTCGGACGCCGCTGTCCAATGTGGACCACACCCAGATCAGCGGTCCGCATCGTTGGTACACCGCGGTCGGTCTGCGGCTCAGCTTCGCTGATACCGGCTTGACGTTCGGCACGAACCATCGACGAGGCCTTTGCATCGAGTTCGTCGAGCGCATCCCAAAGGTCATCGGATTCAAGGACCACGCGGCGTTGTGGGTCAGCGTGGCCGACCCCGAAGGACTTGCCGCGCTGCTCCCGGGCGAATGACCCCAACTGGCCGCCCGTAGTGTCGCTCCCACCGCTTCTGGCCGCCGCGGTTCGCGGTGAGCGACAACTCCAGCGGCCAGAAGGTCGCTGGTCGACAGTTGCAGCGGCCAGAACGATGTGCCGGTTAGCCGAGTGTTTGCCGACCGTTTCTGCGGATCGGTTCGACGTTCTTGCCTAAGGTGTTGCCTGGCACGGGGTGTGCCCGAACTCGATCAGAGGAGAACACGTTGGGAACTGTCGAGCACACTGCTGGGGGAGCGATTCTCATGGACGGAAAGCTGGTGCGTGATGAGCTGATCGTCCAGCTTGCCGAGACGGTGGCGTCGGAGGGATCCCCCGAGATCACCCTGGCAACCGTGTTGGTTGGTGACGACAAACCCTCGCAGGTCTACGTGGGATCCAAGCGGAAGAAGGCGGTCGAAGCGGGCTTGCAGAGCCGCCACGTCGAGTTGGGAGCCGATGCCAGCCAAGGAGACGTGGAAGCGGCGGTCGCCGAACTGGTGAACGATCCATCGATCCACGGGATCCTGGTGCAGCTGCCGTTACCCGATGGCCTGGACACCGAAGCGGTCCTGAACCTGATCCCACCCGAGAAGGATGTCGATGGCCTCACCGAACGGTCGATGGGCCGGCTGGTGCGCGGCAAGCCTGGCCATGTGCCGTGCACACCTCTGGGCGTGATGCGCTTGCTCGAGCGCTACCAGATCAACACCTCCGGAGCCAACGCAGTTGTGATCGGTCGATCAACCCTTGTTGGCCTGCCACAAGTCCTTCTGCTGGGCCGCAAAGGATGCGATGCCACCGTCACCTTGGCGCACAGCCGTACCAAGGACCTGGTCTCTGTCTGCAGGGACGCAGACATCATCGTGGCTGCGGCCGGAATGGCTCGCTTGATCACCGCAGACCACGTGAAACCGGGAGCTGCGGTTCTCGATGTCGGCATCAGCCGAACCGAAGCCGGCATCGTGGGCGATGTCGATTTCGATGCGGTGCAGGAAGTCGCTGGAGCGATTACCCCGATGCCGGGAGGCACCGGACCGATGACCATCGCGTGCTTGATGCAGAACAC
>JBLYYW010000194.1:0-4081 GCA_048550155.1 Acidimicrobiales bacterium
GATCCACACCACGATCGCACCGATGAAGACTGCGATCGCCATCTTCATGAGTCGGCTCCGAAGCTCCTGCAGATGGCCCATCAAGGTCATCTCGCTGGGGCCCGGGCCCTTGGGGTTCTCCGATCGCCTAAGCGGGTTTTTCATCAGCGTTGTCGCCCGGGTTGGCGACCTCTCGCGATGCTGCAGAGGTCTGGTTGGATTCAAGCTGCCTGGCTGCCGCTTCAGACTGGGCGTGCACCCCGGTGCCCGAGAGGTTCTCTGGTTCGCCAGCAGGTTCCGGCGCGACGTCGGGCCCGCCGGCAGCATCACCCGGCTGGTAGATCGGGTCCCACGGATTGACCGGCGGAGTCACCTCGAGTTTCTTGGGTCGGGTCGGCTCGGTGATCGGTTGGACTCGATCAGCGGCCCATGGATCCGGCCGGACGGCGTCGCCGGAATCGGTCGAGGTGCCCACCGCGTGCTCTTCGGATGAAGCGGCCTGACCCTCGGAGAAGCCCCGCGGCACGATGGGATCTTCAGGAGTACCTGCGCCCCACTGGTTGACATCGGCGGCCTCGGTCACCGTCTTGGTCAGGTCGGTCATGCCGGATTGAAATTCGTTCATGCCGTCCTGAAATTCCTTGAACGTGTCCTGCATCGGCTCGGTGGCTGACATGAACTCATCACGAAGTGAGCTGCTCATCTCCCGGGCTTGCGCGGCGTACTGACCCAATTTGCGGATCAACCCCGGAAGCTGCTCTGGGCCGACCACCACAAGGGCCAGCACGATGATGAGGGCAAATTCCTGGCCCCCGATATTGAACATGGCTCCAGGGTACCTGGGCTCTTCCCACCACCGAGAGCACGGGCACGGTATCGAACCTCAGATTCAGCAAATCAGTTGAATCTCTCAAAACAGCGAAATGGCCCCGACGGATCGAGGCCACAAGCTTTGTGTTCTCCCCGAAGGGATCGGCGTGGTTACCGGCTGAACTGTGCCATCGCCTCTTCCAAGGCGTCATCGTCGTTCAGGAGATCATGGAAGTCGAGGAGGTCGTCGTGACTGATCGGTGCACCCTGGTGATTCTCGTCGAGTTCGGCGGGTAGTCGCCACGTCGTAAAGGCCACACCGGAAGCAACCAGTAGGTCGATTGTGCGTGGTTCTGCGCTTTTCACGACTGTCATCTCACAGTGAGGGCAGCGGAAGGAGTATGTGCCAGCGTTGTTGTCGTCACAGATGCGAACGTGAACGTCGGATGTGGTCAGTTCCACATCACCACAGTCTTGACAGCTGGCCCGAATGGTTGCCATGAATTACTTCCTCCTACTTGGCGTACAAGTAGATTCGGCACCTGGGGCGCAACTCTTGAGACTTTGGACAAACATCGGTGAAACCTCACCCCACAGGCGGTTTAGTCTGGAATGCCCGCACCCAGACGCGGTGGACCCCGTCATCGCGTGAAACAGAGCTGCAACATCGATCGGAACCAGAGTGACGAATGAGATGGACAATGTTGAGCACCAACCACGTCCTCCACGACACGCCGCGCTGCTGACACCCCCAGTGGGCTTCGCTCATCGCGGGGCGCGGGCCCACGCTCAAGAGAACACTCTCGAAGCATTCGCGCTCGCGGTGAAGCTCGGAGCGACCGGGCTGGAATCTGACGTTTACGTTACGGCCGACGAATCTCCGGTACTGGATCACGACGGAGTGGTGGGTTCGGTCTTTCGTCGGAAGCCGATCTCAGAGGTGCAGCGGTCAGAATTGCCCAGTCATGTTCCCTCGCTTCCCGAGCTCTACGAGACCGTAGGATCCGATCTCGATCTGAGCCTTGACATCAAAGACCCCGCTGCGTTCGAGGCCACCGTCGAGGCAGCGCGCAACGCTGGGGCAGAAGCGAAGCTCTGGTTGTGCCATCCGAGCATCGAGCAGCTCATCCAGTGGCGGACACAGACAACGGCGCGCCTGGTCAACTCCCCCGGCCGAGTTCGGATCGAGGAAGGCCTGGAACCCAGGGCAGCTCGACTAGCCGATGCGGGCATCGATGCCCTCAATCGTCCTGCGAAGGACTGGAATGCCGGCCAAGTTGCACTGCTCCATCGCTTCGGTCGGCTGGCCCTGGGTTGGGATGCGCAGCAGCACCGCCAGATCACCAGCGTGATCGACATGGGAATCGACGGTTTCTTCAGCGACCACGTCGACCGCATGACCGAGTGTCTCGCCCAGTTCTTCTAGTCCGTGCCGGGATCAGAAGTCAATCTTCGATCACGATTTCGCGGAAGGAACTGTAGTGGTCGGCGGTGTAGTACAGCTCACCGTCCGCGCCGGCCACGATCCGCCGAGCCCCGCGGGTGGGCTCACCGGGCGTCACCACGGTGAACTCCTGGTAGTGACCTCTCGGTTGGTCAGGCAAGAGGCCTTCACGGTTCTGGAACGTGAGTCCGTCCCGGTCGAACGGGTACGGTCCGCCACTGGCGATCAGGTCGAGAGTGTCGAACGCTTCGATCGGAAGCTCGGTCACCAAGATCGGGGGCAGGTCCGAAAACTGGGGCGGGGACGCTTCGAGCTCGGTCGTTTCGCTGACACTTGACCCGGTGTCGATCGTGGTTGACGACGGAGTGGTCTGGCCCTGAGCGGGCTCGTTCTGGAATGTGCCGCCGCCGGCGTCGATTGTCTCATCCCCACCCGAGGTACCCACCCAGTACCCGGCGGCGAAGATGGCCAGACCGACGAGCATTCCCCACACCCAGCCGGGCACTCCGGTGCCTGCTCTGCGCTGCTCGCCCACGATCGCAGTCTAGGAGCCGACCGGTTCCGCAGTTGACCGGCCCGAGTGGTCGGACTGAACTGTCCCCATGACCGATCCCCGCCGAGACACCCGAACCGAGGAGACCGTCGAACTTCTCCAACAGTTGATTCGGAACGCCTGCGTCAACGATGGAACCCCCGAGTCCGGTCAGGAAGTTCGCAACGCCGACACGCTGGAGGCCTACCTCGACGGGGTCGGACTCGACATGCAGCGTTATGAGCCAACTCCGGGACGGGTCTCCCTGGTGACTCGGATCGAGGGATCAGACCCCACGGCACCGAGCCTGTGCTTGATGGGCCATACCGACGTTGTACCTGTCAACGAGTCCGGCTGGACGAGAGACCCCTTCGCGGGAGAGCGAGTGACGACCGACGGGATCGAAGAGGTCTGGGGTCGAGGTGCCGTTGACATGTTGAACCTGACAGCCTCGATGGCCGTCGCCTTCCGGTCTCTGGCGGCATCGGATTTCGAACCAAAGGGTGATCTCATCTTCTTTGCGGTCGCAGATGAGGAGTCCGGTAGTGCGCATGGGATGCGCTGGATGGCCGACAATGCGGCCGACGCGATCATGGCCGACTATGTGTTGACCGAAAACGGAGGACTCCACACCGGTCAGCCTGACAGACCGTCGATCGCAGTCACCGTTGCGGAGAAGGGGGTCGCGTGGCGAAGGCTGCGGATCAAGGGAGTACCGGGGCATGGCTCAATGCCGTACCGGCGTGACAACGCGCTGGTCACCGCAGCGGCTGCCATACAACGCCTCACCGAGTATGCGCCACCGGCCACGGTGACCGAGCTTTGGCGGGAACAGGTGGATGCGATGGGACTGGACGCTGAATCGACCGCAACCTTGCTGGATCCCAACAGGATCGATGAGGCGCTCGAAGCGATGCCAGCGGCCACGGCCTCGTTCCTCCACGCATGCACCCACACCACGTTCTCCTGCAACGTTCTGGATGGGGGCCCGATGAAGACAAACGTGATCCCGGATTCGATCACCCTGGAGGTCGACGTCAGAACCCTGCCAGGAGAGGGCGAGGCGGAAGTCCGAGCCCACTTGGACACCGCGCTTGGAGATCTTGCGGATCGGGTCGAGGTCGAGGCGTTGATGGCCGACGCCTCGTCGATCAGTCAGACCGACACCCGGCTTTGGGACGCGATCGCCGCCGCCGTGAGCACTCCGTTCCCCACGGGCCGAATTTCACCCCGGATGTCGGTTGGGTTCACCGATGCTCGGATCTATCGCGAGATGGGAGCGGTCGCCTACGGAGCCGGTCTGCTCTCCCCTGCGC
>JBLYYW010000195.1:0-10959 GCA_048550155.1 Acidimicrobiales bacterium
CCGATGAGCTACCGCAACCCCGAGCTGCTGGCCGACATGGCCCGTACCGTGGACCACATCTCGGGAGGTCGGGTTGTCCTTGGTATGGGGTCAGGCTGGTTCGAGCGTGACTACGACGAGTACGGCTATGAGTTCGGAACCGCCCCTGGACGGTTGAAGATCTTCGGTGCCGAGCTGCCCCGAGTTCTGGATCGCATGTCGAAGTTGAATCCGGCGCCGATCGGACCGATGCCGCTTCTCATCGGTGGGTCGGGCGAAAAGGTGACGCTGCGGATCGTGGCCGAACATGCTCAGATGCACAACATCGTTGGCAAGTCCCCCGAAGAAGCCAAGCGCACCATGGAAGTGCTCGACGATTGGTGTGAGAAGAAGGGGCGGGATCCCAAGTCGGTCGAACGAACCGCAATGGTCGACGACAGCGTTGACATCGACGCGTGGCGAGAAATCGGGGTGCATCATCTCATCTACATGAGTGGCAACCCCTACAACTTCGACACATTGGAGAAGATGCTGGCCGCTCGGGCCGGCTGAAATATCAGCCCGCGGCGACAATCTGAGCTTCTGCCAGCTGGGGGTGACAACAGTTGTCACGCCCAGCTGAAATTTGGGTGTTAGAAGTGGCGGATCGCGGTGGCGACGGGTTCGGGGTGTTTGCGGTGCACCGAGTGGCCGGCGTCGGGAACGATGGCCGAGTGGACCACGTTCAGCTTCTTTTCGAACAGCCCAACCGAGGCGTGAAACCGCTTGTCGTGTTCGCCGACGATCACCACCGCCGGCACGTCGATGGTGTCCAACTCGTCGATCACCCAGCTGTCCACATGCTTGGACGTTTCTTCGCTCCCGGGCGGAATGTCCAGCTTGGCAGCCGATGCATCGACCGCAGCATTCCATTGCTCCCTGGCGTCGGCGTTTCGAAACCCGGGGCCGGCGGCGATCAGCACCAAACCAGCAACCAGTTCGGGATGTAGCAGCGTGAACGCCAGGCTCAGGTAGCCGCCGAGCGAATGACCGGCCAAAACCACCGGACCCTCGGCTCGCTGAACGACATCCAGCATGTCGGCCAGCAGCAGATCTCGGCTGTACTCCCCCGGTGGTGGGACCTCGGATTGTCCGTGACCCCGGAGGTCCCAGGCGATCGTGGTCCGATCGTCCAGTTCGGCTCGCACGCCGTCCCAGACGGTCTGGTCGTCGATCCACCCGTGGGTGAACACGATCGGTGTCAACCCGGAGTCGACCCGGTGCTCGGTGACGTGTATCTCAACCACGCTCGTCAATTTCGCATGACCAGCCGGGATTCTCACAATCGTTGGAACGCCCGGCTGGGAGGCCGGGCGTTCGGTGGTACTGCTGTTCTATTCAGTGAGCACGTGGCTCCGGATCAGCACCTCACCGGTCCTGGTGAACTGCAGGTTGTCCTCGCGGGTCGATGCGCCCAGCGTGTGGAAGCTGAGAATCGTGTCACCCTCGATGACCATCGGCTCGAGGACCTTCAGTGTCCGTGCAGGCATCCGGTCAACATAGGACTCCAGTGTTCCGTCATCGACACGGTATTCCTTGCCCCAGAACTCGATCCGGCCATCCGGTGTGAACAGCGCAGCGGCGGCAGCGCCGTCGCCCTTGATCCAGGCATCTACATAATCGCCTTGGACCTCGACCATCTGTTCTTGCCGAGCGGTGAGATCGCCGCCTCCGGCGACGATCGGATCAGTTCGGTCGCCATCGTTTCCCCACAGGAGAAACCCGACGAAGAGGCCAGCAGCCATTCCGAGGACGACCATCATGGCCACCAAACCTTTGCTCAAACCCCGACGGGTTGGTGCTTCTGAAACAGGACGGGAGGAGTTGGCGGTTGGCCCGCCCGCATCCTTCCTCGTTGGTTGCATGGTCTTCATGACTTTCTCCTCTCATTCAGTGAGCTGAGCGCTCTTACGCTCATCTTTGTGGTGCTTCGATTTTCGATGAGGTGCGCGTGCGGAACGCGTGGAACGCTCTCGCCGGCCGGCGCGACATCGAAAAGGGATCCATGACCCGCCGAAGCGTGAGATTCCTCGGTCGATTCGAGGTGACCATCGATGGCCACACGGTCACCGAGTTCGAATCGGCGACGACCCGGGCCCTGCTGGCCCGAATCATCGCCCAACGAGGTGAACCGCTTCCACGGCGGGCGCTGGCCGAGCTGTTGTGGCCCGATCGAGCAC
Organism: Acidimicrobiales bacterium; assembly: GCA_048550155.1. GTDB lineage: Bacteria > Actinomycetota > Acidimicrobiia > Acidimicrobiales > SZUA-35 > JABDIY01. The sequence continues at coordinate 2,199 of JBLYYW010000195.1, forward strand.
CCGGGAAGGCCCTGGCAAACCTCCGGCACAGCCTTTCGGTCCTCCGCAAGGCAGTAGGCGACCACAACACAGATCGACCGCTGCTCGAGGTTTCCAAGACCACCGTCCGGGTCAGCAACCAGCATGATGTCACCGTCGACGTCCTGGATTTCTGGCGCCTCAGTTCGATCGCCGAAAGCGAACCCGGAGCGGTTGCGGCGTGGGAGGCCGCTGTGGCTCTTCCGCGCGGTCCTTTTCTGGAGGGATTCGACGCTGACATCAGCGAAGACTGGGACACGTGGTTGCTGACCGAACGAGCCGCGTGCCAAACCCAGCTCGCTGCGACCCTTCGCCGGCTGGCCGAGTTGCGGGAACGCACCGGGGAACGGGCCGCTGCAATGAAACACGCTCGAAACTGGGCCGAGCTGGACCCGTGGAACGAACCTGCCCAACGCACGGTACTGCGCTTGCTGGCACTCGACGGCCGACGCAATGCAGCGGTGGTCGTCGGAGAGGGTTTCGTGCGAGCCCTCGAATCGGAGCTAGGAGTTCCCGCCAGCGACGACACGATGGCCCTGATCGACGACATCCGTGCTGGAGCCTTTCCCGTTCAGGCAGAACGGGGCATCGGCCTTCCTCCCCGGCGAGACGCAGCTGAGCTCACACCGTTCTGTGTCGGACGAGAGTCCGAGCTCCGTTGGCTCGACCAACGGCTCGATGATGCTGTTGGCGGTTCGGGGGGAATCACCTTCATCGCAGGCCAGGCCGGATCGGGCAAGTCGGTCTTGATGCAGCGGTTCGCAACAAGCGCCGAGAATCGGATGGACCGGCTCACGGTCCTGCGGGGCAGCTGCAACGCCTACACCGGCATCGGTGATCCGTTCCTCCCATTCCGTCAGGTGCTCGGTCAACTGTGCGGAGACCTCGAGCGAGAGTGGGCTCGGGGCGTGCTGACACCAAAGGGGGCCTCCGAGCTGTGGGCCCTGGTGCCCGAAGCGGTTGAAGCTGTGCTCGAACTCGGCCCACAGCTTCTCGGGACCTTGATCGATGCCGGGTCCCTCCTGCGACGGTTTGAAGCCGGATTTGCAGACCATCCCTTGACCCCTACGTTGAGGTCGGCGGTCGAGGGCGCCGAACGCCGGACGGTCGATCCGAATCAGGGTCCCCAGCCACTGGTCGAACAGTGCACCCGCGTTCTTGCCAGGCTCGGCCGGTCTCGGCCGCTGCTCGTGATCGTGGACGACCTGCAGTGGGCTGACTCGGGAACATTGGATGTGATACTCGACCTGGCCCGCCACGCACGCGACTCCTCTCTCATGGTGATGGCGGCATTCAGGCCCCCCGAGGTGAGCTCGGCGTCGGTCGATCCGCTGCAGTTCATCGTGAATGAGGTCGGCACCACCTCGCGATCGGAGTGCACGCTCGAAATCCACGGAACCCGTGCGTTCGTCGACGCCTGCCTGGATACCGAGCCGAATCGCCTGGACGGTCAGTTCCGCGACCAGCTCTTCCGAGCAACCGGCGGGCACGCCCTCCTCACCGTGGAAACGATCCGATCCCTGAAACAACACAACGACCTCACGCTGGACGCCGATGATCGTTGGATTGCGGGTCCGTCAGTCTCGTGGGAATCTCTGCCGCCGCGAGTTGAGGCAACGATCGCCGGGCGGCTGGACGAACTGCCCCTCGAGGTCCGACGGGACCTCGAAGTCGCTGCAGTTCTGGGCCAGATCTTCTCGGCTGAGGTTGTGGCGACGGCTCGAGACGTGCCCACCGACGACGTGATCCTTCGGCTCAGCAGCCTCGACATTCCGCCCGACTCTCTGATCTTGCCCAACGGTCCCCGCGGTGTGTCTGACGTCGGAGGGAGCCGGTACCGATTCCGTCATGCGCTCTTCCAGCAGTATCTCTACGACCACATCGCTCCGCCTCTGCGGAGGAAACATCACGAGGGGGTTGCGGTGGCGCTCGAGGAGCTGTTCCGAGACCGGCTCGATCTCGTCGACGTGGATCTTGCTCACCACTTCAGCGCAGCCGGATCGAACGAAAAGGCGATCGAGTACTGCGAGTTAGCAGCCCGCAGGTCGATGTCGCTATCGGCCAACGCCGAAGCGATCCGTCATCTCGAACAAGCCGTCGAGCTTCTCATGGCAACGCCTGACTCGGCAGACAGGGGCCGCCGCGAAGTTGGCCTTCTCACACTCCTGGGCTCTTGTCATCAAGCACACTCTGGCTACAACGCACCTGCAACTACCGCGGTCTACGACCGACTGCGAAGCCTCACGTCAGATCTCGACCCGAGTGTCGAGACAGCCCAAGCCCTCGGCGCTCTGGTGACCGTGAGCGGACTCACCGCCCGATACGACGATGCGCTGGGGGACGCGGAACGCCTCTTGGAGGTGGCGCGCCACCTCGACATCCCCGCCATCGAAACGGTCGCCATATTCCAGATCGGTTGGATGGAACTGATGACCGGGCGGCTGGAGGATGCCGATCGCCATCTCCAGGAGGTGATTGCGTCCTACGACCCTGCATGGGACGAATGGCTCACCCCTACGGTCGGCATGGACCTTCTCAGCACCGCTCTTGCGTGGCGGTCGATCGCGCTGTGGCACCTTGGGCGGCCCAGCCAGGCCATTCAACTCGGTCAACGATCGATCGCGTTGGCACGGGAAGCCGACTATCCCTTTGGCCTGGTTTTTGCACTTGCAATCAGCGGATGCTTGCTTGCCCAGCTGCTGAAACAGCCCGGACCTGCGAGGGCAACCGCCAGAGAGGTGATGGAGATCGCCGAGCGCGAGGACTTCCCGTTCTATCGGGCAGCTGGGGATGTTCATCTGGGTGGCGCCTTGATCCTGGCAGGCAACCAAGCTCAGGGATTTGGGCTGCTGAGCCGGGGACTCGAGCGCTGGACCGAGTTAGGCACCGACGCGTTCGTCACCTGGTCGCGAGTCTTCCTGGCGATGCATCTGGTCGCAGACGGTCAGATCGATGCAGCCCAGCGAGAGATTGACCTGGTCGAGGCCGCAGTGGCACGCGGCGGCGACCCGATCTCGAAATTCTGGCTGCCTCTGGTGCACGGAATGATACGGAAGGCCCGGGGAGATTTCGGAGGCGCAGAGGTTTGGTTTCGAGAGGCGGTAGAGGTGGCAAGGGCAGCTCAAGCCCGCGGTCCGGAGCTTCAGGCAGCGACCGCGCTGGCTGTGCTGCTCGATGAGCTCGGGCGTCCGGAAGAGGGGCGCGACGCATTGGCCCCTGTGCTGTGCTGGTTCACCGAGGGTGGCGATATCCCGGACCTCGTCGCCGCAAAGAGCCTGCTGGACCGGCTGTGACAAACGAGCACTCCGCCGATTTCACAAGCGAGCGGGCCGGAGCCACAATCGGAGCGATGCATCGCTTGAACGGCCCCTACTACGACGATCTCACCACCGGCACTGTGCTTCCACAACTGCCGGCGGTGACCATCACCCACGCCGACAACGTGATGTACCGGAGCATCACGGGCGACGAGAACCGGCTCGCTGCCGATCAGTCGGCCTATGCGGCGGCGTCGGGTAGCACTGGTGCGCTTGTGAACCCCGGCCTCATGGTCCAGCTTTCGATCGGGCTCAGCACCAGCGCCACGCGCCACGCGATCGCCAACCTCTTCTACCGCGGGGTGTTGGTGGCCCGACCGGTTGAGGTTGGCGAGAGCGTTCAGACAACCACGACTGTTCTGGGCATGTCGGACAGCCGGCCCAAGGGTGACCTCAACCGCGGCAAGGTTCTGCTGGGCATCGAGACGGTTGGAAGCAACGGTCCGATCGCCAGCTACCAACGGTGTGCACTTCTGCCGGCCCGAGGTGCTGCGCCCGGCTTCAGCGACGACGTCGGCTCGGCCACATCGGCGCCAGATCCGGACTACTCATCGGTCATCCCTCAGTGGGATCTCTCCGGCCTTCCAGACCTTCCGGTATCGGTCGGCGACACGATCGAGGACCCGATGTGGGATCACGTCGACCTCGCACCCGCCTTCGCCAGGATGACCTTCAACCAGGCGATGGTGCATCGATCCGAATTCGCCACGAGCTACGACAGCCGCCTTGTGTACGGGGGTCACGTGATCGCTCTCGCCCAGGCCTCGACCACGAGGGTATTCCCCGGCACCGCAACGGTCCTTGGATGGAAGCGGTGCAATCACACCGCCCCGGCGTTCGAAGGTGACACCGTGAGCTTCACCCACACGCTCGTGGCAGCCGACCCGGTCTCAGGCGGGCAAATGCTGACCATCGAGACGGCCGGCTATCGCCAGGCCGAGGGTGTCGACCCGGTGCAGCTCCTCGACTGGGAATACGTGGTGCTCCACAAGTAGTTCGTGATGGCCGTCGGCTATCGAATGGACCGGTCGAGCCAGTGATAGGTTCGCCACGCCACATGGTCGGGCTGCAATGTGGACGCAGCGACCTTGGCCGCTTCGTCGCTGATCGCCTTGCCGTTGGGCGCCTTCACATGCACTTCGGCAACGCGCTCGGCAGTCACAAACGACGAGATTGCTGACTCGACGGTGCGCCCGACAGTGAGCAGACCGTGGTTGCGCAAGATGATCAGTTTGTTGTGACCAAGTGCCGCCGCGATTCGATGGCCCCCCTCGATGGAGAGCACCTCGACCTCTTCGTCGTCGAATACCGCTTGGTCGAACACGAAGGCGCAACTCTCTTGGCTGAGCGCTCGAAACGGCTCCACGTTGGCAGACCACGGTGTGCCGAACTGGGTGTGGGTGTGGGCTGCCCCGTTGACGTCAGGGCGAGCGGCATACAGCGGCGCGTGAATGTTGTAGCCGGCTGTGTTGACTCCGCCGGTCTCGTTGCCGTGTTCGTCGGTGACCGTTCCATCGGGACCCACCAGCACCAGCCGGTCTGGGGTGGCGTCGGCGAACGTCACCCCGTAGTCGAGCACCCAGAAGTGGTCGAGCTTCTCCGGGTCTCGGGCGGTCACGTGGCCGTCGCCCAGCTGTCCCCACCTCATCGAAGCGAAGATCTGGTAGCCACGGGCGACCACCTGTTTTCGATGAGCCCGCTCTTCACCGACTGATCGCTCCATGTCGTAGGGCTCAACACCGTGGAATGGTGGATAGTGATCGATCAAGGTGCGCTGTGTCATCAGTCCTCCTTCGGTACGGTCACGATGACGGCCGAATCCGAACCTGTTCCCCGTCCGATCAGCCCCATCAGCTTCTGGAACACGACGATCAGCTGAACCTGGAATCCGTACTTCCGCCGAATCTCGGCTCTGACCCGCTCGAATTCGTCGCCGCCGACTGTCACCGACGCGGTCCCCTCAGCTGAGGGGGCTCCGGGCTCGACGTTGCCCCGAGCATCACACGGTTGCAGTTTGACGCTGGGGTTGCTGTTGAGGCGCCTAACCTTCCAGCTGGAGGACGCAGTGGTGAATCCCATCGTCCCATCTCCGAGATCGGCAATCCACACCGGGGTTGCCTTCGCAGTTCCATCCTTGCGGTAGGTGGTGAGGCTCACGTACTTGTTCGCCGCCAGGCTTGTGTCTCCCATGGCCCGAGGGTACTTCAATCTCCTATATTCTCGGCCATGGACGAAGTTCGTATTGCAGACGCAGACCGGGATGCTGCCTCGGCACGCGTGCGGGAAGCGTTTGCCGAGGGTCGCCTGACCGAAAGCGAACTGGAAACGAGGCTCGAGACCATCTACAAGGCAAGGACAGCGGCCGACCTCAGTCCCGCATTTCAAGGTTTACCACGTCCGCCCGCTCCTCCAGAGCCGGTCAGCCGGCGAGCTTCGAATTCTCTGGCCCACATCTTGCCTGCGATCACACCGTTCCTCTTCGTCTGCGTGCTCGTGACGGTCATCTGGGCTCTCACCGGAGCCGACAACTTCTGGCCGAAGTGGGTGTACTTGGGGATGGGAATCGCCATCTTTGGCCGAATCGCAGGGATGAAATCATCGCAGCACTGACCTCTGACCGACCTCTATGGGAACGGCTCGCAGCAGATCGATGAGAAGACGCAGGGCGAGGTCGGGATCTCATAATCTTCGAGGGATGGATCGCGCCGCCCCCCAATGGAGACGTCCAGGACAAGATCCGTGGCGTCGATTCCAGGCCTCAACGCTGCTCGTTCTATCCATCGTGATCGTCGGTTGGATCGGCTACCGACTCCTGGGATTGCCCTGGTTCGACGCGCTGTACCAGACCATTATCACGATCACGACCGTCGGGTTCACCGAAGTGGACCTCGAACTGGCCAACCAAACCTCGTACCGCCTCTTCACCCTCTTCCTGGTTGTGGTGGGCGTCGGCGCGGTCCTATACACCATAAGTGTCTTTGTAGACACCCTGATCGAAGGCAGTTTGAACGATGCTTTCAGGAGACGACGCATGACCAACGCAGTGGCAAAGATGAACGGTCATACGATCATCTGTGGATGGGGTCAGGTCGGACACGCCGTCGCAGATTTCTGCTTTCGGCTGGGGACCGACGTGGTGGTGATCGACCGCGATCCTCAGGAGGACTACTCCGAACTCCCCTTGATCGTAGGCGACGCCACCAACGACCAGGTTCTCCGCGCCGCTGGTGTAGAACGAGCCCACACCATGGTCCTCGCCCTCGACCACGACGCCGACAATCTCTTCGTGTGTCTGTCGGCCCGAGCGATTCGACGAGACCTCTTCATCGTCGCCCGAACCAGTGACCAGAAGAACGAAACCAAATTCTTCCAAGCCGGCGCCAACCGCGTCATCAATCCGCACGAGATCGGCGGGTCGAGAATGGCGGCGTTGGCCTTACAACCTCATGTGGCCGAATTCCTCGATGAGGTTCTCCACGACGATCAACACGATGTGAGCGTGCAGGAGTTCGTGGTCAGAGAACACTCGTCGATGGCCGGCCACAAACTGATGGACCTACGGGACGGCGATCAGCGGTCGCTGATCATTGCGATCAGAAAAGGCAACCGTGACTACCACACCAACCCGTCTCCCCACACCGTGGTCATGCAAGGCGACGTGCTGATCGCGCTGGGGAGCAACTCTGAGCTCGACTCGCTGCGAAGCCGTATCTAGCTGATCCACGGTGAAGTGTTACCAGTGGCGCACGTCAATCGGCCACTGATCAAGAACGTTCCCACCTTCGACCAACCACAGATGTTCGTGCTTGGCGACGGTTGGGTCGACGTGGGCCGGAATCAGGCGCACACGGTCGCCAACAGCCCAGTTGGACAGATCATCGGGAACCAGCGTGATGTGTTCATCGGAACAGAAGAAGACCTGGCCATCGTCCCACGTCGGATCACCGTGGTCCATGCCGAACGCTTTGAGCCCAGCGTCTGCCACGATCCATCCCTTGGAGCTGACCGAGACCACGGTGGCGACGACCGAAAGCGCAGGCTGAAACGGAAGATCCAGCTTGGAGTAGTCGGAGTCCATCAGGGTGTAGCTGCCGGCCTGGATCTCTGAACACCAAGTGTTGGTGTCGAAGGTTCCCGTACCTCCACCGGAGATCACGTCTCCACCTACGATCTGGGCTGCGTGGAGCAGTTGGGCCATGGACTCCTCCACCCGCTCGGCTCGCTCGACTCGGTTCTCGACCATCATCAGATGCCCCTCGTACCCCATCACACCACGAACCTCGAGGCCAGCCCGACGGGCCGTGTCAGCGAGCCTTCCTGCATCGCCGGGGTCGCAACCGCACCTCGGCAGGCCGACCTCGACGTCGATCAGAACCGAGCGGATACCCCCATCAATGGCTGCCCGCAGCGTCTGGTCCGAATCGATGGCAACCGTGATATTGGCCTGGTCGCTCAACGCGCCGAGGCGTGCGACGTCCAGTGACTCGTTGGCCAACAGCAGGTCATCGGTAAGCCCGGCACCCACAAGCCCCTCCACCTCCCGCGGCGTTGCAGCGCAGAAGCCGGTGTGACCGTCGGCGGCCAGACGTCTGGCTAGGGTTGTGCACTTGAATGCCTTGATGTGGGGTCGCAGCTGCGTTCCCGGCAACACGCGGTCCATCTCGGCGAGGTTGGCGTCGAGAATGCTCTGCTCGACCACGAGCGCAGGCGTGGGGATATCGGAGATCTGATCGGGAGACATCGGCTTCGACTCTACGCCACCATCGCGTACGCTCGGACCCGACGATCGGAGCGCAATGTCATCGACTGGATTCAGGAACTGGGCCGGCAACCAGACGTGTGAGCCCCACCAAATCCTGTCACCGGGAAGCACTGAGGAAATCGCCGCCATCGTCTCGGCCGCACACCGGAAGGGCACACGGGTCAAGGCGGTTGGGAGCGGCCATTCGTTCACCGAGACTGCATGCACGACCGGTTCGATGATCCGGCTCGATCGACTCAATCAGTTTCATGCACTCGATACCGAGACCGGAATTGCGACCGTCGAGGCGGGCATCACTCTCGGGTCGCTGAGCGAAGAACTCGACCGCATTGGTCGAGCACTTCCAAACCTGGGTGACATCGACGTTCAAACACTTGCCGGCGCAACCGCGACTGCCACGCACGGCACCGGTGCCACGCAGAAGAACCTGTCCGCCGGTATCGCCGGTTTCGAGATCGTCACCGGTACCGGCGAGGTGCTCTGGTGCGACCCCAGCGAGAACAGCGAGCTGTGGCGCCACGGTCGGGTCGGCTTGGGCGCCCTGGGCGTCATCACTCGAATCGCAATTCACACGGTGCCGGCCTTCACCCTGGAAGCCCATGAGACGGTGGAACCTCTCTCGGGCCTCGTCGGAGGGTTCTCCGATTTCGTCAACGATGCCCGC
>JBLYYW010000196.1:0-14275 GCA_048550155.1 Acidimicrobiales bacterium
CTGTTGGCCATCCTGCTCGTTGCCGCCGTCAGCCCCGGCACGGCGTCGGCCATGGTCGCGATCGGCATCGCCTACATCCCGATCGTGGCTCGGGTCACCAGAGGGGCGTCGCTTTCGATCTTCGAGCGAGACTACGTGGCGGCGGCACGCACGTATGGGCGAGGCAAGACCTTCATCTTTCTCCGCCACGTTCTACCGAACATCGCCTCGGTCCTCATCGTGCAGATGACGATCCTGTTTTCGCTGGCGATCTTGGCCGAGGCGGCGCTCTCCTTCCTCGGAATTGGCACGCAGCCACCCACGCCGTCGTGGGGTCGTAGCCTTCGTGACGCGCAGACGTTCGTCCGGATCTCACCCCGTCTGGCGATCTGGCCCGGCTTCGCCATCGCGCTCACGGTCTTGGGGTTCAACCTGTTGGGCGACGGTGTGCGGGATGCATTGGATCCTCGACTCGAATCGAGCCGCTCGTGAGCCTGCTGGACGTACAGAACCTCACCGTGTCGACCGAAACGCAACCTTTGGTGAACGACATCTCGTTTTCGCTCGATCGCGGCCAACGGTTGGGCATCATCGGAGAATCCGGCTCGGGTAAAACACTCACCGCGCTGGCGATTCTCGGTCTGTTGGCTGACAGTCTGTCGGCCGAGGGCAGCATCGAGCTGGATGGGCGACAACTGCTCGGGCAGGACGAGGATTCGATGTGTGCCGTGCGAGGCGACAACATCTCGATGATCTTTCAGGAACCGATGACCGCCTTGAACCCGGTGATGCGAATCGGACGCCAGGTCGCCGAGCCATTGCGGCTTCATCGAGGGCTCGACAACGACGACGCGTTGAAATTGGCTGTCGAACTCTTGGAGAGCGTCGGAATCGAACACCCCGAGCGCCGGGCACGCTCCTATCCGCACGAACTGTCCGGTGGTCAGCGCCAGCGGGCCATGATCGCCATGGCTCTGGCGTGCGGACCTGATCTGGTGATCGCAGACGAACCCACCACCGCTCTGGATGTCACGGTGCAGGCTCAGGTTCTGAGCGTGCTACGAGACCAAGTCTTGGCCCATCACACCGCCCTCATTCTGATCACGCACGACCTTCCGGTTGTCGCATCCATGACCGACCACGTGATCGTGTTGCGGGACGGCGAGATCGTGGACCGGGGTCCGACCGACACGGTCTTTGAGGGCACATCCAGTTCGTACACTGCGGAACTGGTGGAATCGGTTCCTCCGATGAGCCGAACCGCGGAGGCGAAAGGCAAACCGCCTGGTCCTGAGCCCACGGGCACGCCGCTTGTTCGAGCGCGGGAGGTCCACAAACAGTACAAACTTCGACGCACCTCCCTTTTCGATGCCCGTCCGATCATCAAGGCGCTCGATGGGGTTTCGGTCGACATCTACGCCGGTGAGACGTTCGGCATCGTCGGCGAGTCGGGATCGGGCAAGTCCACCCTTGCCCGCATGATCGTCGGACTGGATCGACCGACGAGCGGTGAGGTGAACGTTGACGGCATCGATGTCTCGTCGGGCCACAAACTCCGTCCGTTGCGCGATGTTGCTCAAATGGTGTTCCAGGACCCGATGGGATCCCTCGACCCCCGCATGAAAGTGGGCGACGTGATCGCCGAACCGCTCCGATCTCTGAAGATCGACGGGGACCACCACGCCCGAGTGGCCAGCCTGCTGGAAGCCGTTGCGCTCCCCACCGACGTGGTGAGCCGATATCCCCACGAGTTCTCCGGCGGTCAGCGTCAGCGCATCGCGATCGCCCGCGCCCTCGCCCCGGGGCCTCGTCTGTTGGTTGCCGACGAACCGGTGAGCGCCCTCGACATGTCGGTTCAAACCGTCACCCTGGAGCTGCTGCAAGACCTCAAGGAACGGTTCGACCTCACGATGGTTTTCATCTCCCACGATCTTTCCGTGGTACACGAAATATGTGAGCGGGTGATCGTGCTGGAGCACGGGCGGATCGTCGAAGAGGGACCGGTCGGCACCGTGTTCGGTACACCTCGGGAGGAGTACACCCAAACCCTGGTCCATGCCATCCCCCGCCTGGACGGCTCGTTCCTCACACCACCCACCCACGGGACTTCATGAGTCAAGGACCTTCGCCGTTCTTTGGGCGATGGACTGTGCGTGTTAGCGTTGGCCCAACGGCTGGCGATCACGCGTCAGCAGACGCACAGGGAGAGTCGTCAATGCAACAGCCCACCTACCGTCGGTCCACACTTCGAACCGCTCTGGCGCTCCTGTTTGGGTTCGCCCTGGTGACCGCCGCATGTTCCAGCGGTTCGTCGAGTGACGAAAGCAGCGCAACCACCGAGAGACCTACCACCACGGCCATCGACGAGGTCACGACAACGGTGGCGACAACCGCGCCTGAAGCCTCGACGGTCACCGAGGCCCGGATCGGCCTCCAGCTCGAGCCACCGACGCTCGACCTCACCGCCAGCCCGGCAGCGGCGATACCGCAGGTATTGCTCTACAACGTGTACGAGACCCTGGTTCGTCTCCAGCCCGATGGCTCGATCGAGGGGCTGCTGGCCGAATCCTGGGACATCAGCGAGGACGGGCTGACCTACACCTTCAATTTGCGCGACGGCGTGAAGTTCCACAACGGCGACGATCTCACGGCTGCCGACGTGGTCTTCTCCATCGAAAACGTCGCATTCAATGAGAACCACCCCTTCACCACCACCTACGCCCCGATCGAAAGCGTTACGGCGATCGACGATTCCACCGTCGAAGTGACGCTCACCCAGGTAAGCGCCAACCTGCTGTTCTTCATGACCCAGGGTCAGGGCGTCGTGCTCAACGAGAACGCCATAGGTGATATCGAGAACTCCGCTGTCGGCACCGGCCCGTTCCAGTTCGACTCGTGGACCGTCGGTGACTCGATCGTGCTCGCCCGCAACGATGAGTACTGGGGCAAGGCAGCGCTTCTCGAGAAGGTCACCTTCCAGTACATCACCGACCCCAATGCACTCAACAACGCCATGTTGTCCGATGAGCTCGACCTCGTCGCAGGTGTGTCCGCCCCCGAGCTGCTCGAAGCGTTCGAGGCCGACGACAGGTTCGACGTCCTCACCGGCCAGACCTACGGCGAAGTGACGTTGTCGCTCAACGGTCGCCGCGCCCCACTGGATGACATCCGGATCCGCCAGGCCGTGAGTCACGCTATCGACCGTCAAGCGGTGGTCGACCTGGCCTACGCCGGGTACGGCACACCGATCGGCTCGTTCTCCACCCCGCTCGATCCGTACTACAAGGATCTCACCGGTGTCTACGACTACGACCCGGACCGGGCCAGGGAGCTACTGACTGAGGCCGGGGCGGAAGACCTGACCCTCGAGCTGATCCTGCCGCCGCCGTCCTATGCCTCCCGGGGTGGCGAGATCATCGCCAGCCAGCTGGCCGAGGTCGGTATCACCGCCAACATCACCAACGTCGAGTGGGGTGTCTGGCTCGAAGACGTATTCAGCAACTACGACTTCGACATGTCGATCGTCGCCCACGTCGAGCCGCTGGATCTCGCCCAGTATGGCAACCCGGACTACTACTGGGGCGACGACAGTCCAGCTGCCAAGGCCCTCTTGGAGCAGGCCGACGCCGAGCCGGACGAGGATGCCCGGAATGCCCTCTACGAGCAGGTGCTCGACGAGATCACCGCCCAGGCTGCTGACCAGTGGTTGTTCATCATCCCAGCGCTGTCGGTGAAGACCACCGGTCTCACCGGCTACGAGGTGAACCTGCCCGGTTCGCTCGACGTCACCCAGCTCGCCATCAACTAGGAGTTCCCCATGTCGCCAGGTCAGCTATGACGACTGCGATGCCACTGACCGAGACGCTGGACACCGAAGGCCTCGTTGCCTTCACCCAGCGTCTCATTCAGGCGCCCAGCGTCAACCAACCCGAACTGGGCCGCAGCGAAGCTTCTGCGGTCGCCGTTGTGGTTGCGCAGGCCGACGAGTGGGGCTGGGAGGTTCTCCAGGAAGAAGTGGCTCCCGGCCGGCCCAACGTGATCATCCGGATCGACGGTGGTCTGCCGGGCAAGACGCTTCTGTTCGAGGGACACACCGACGTGGTGACAGAAGGTGACCCGGCCACGTGGTCGGTGGACCCCTTCGGTGGTGAGATCATCGACGGCAAGCTGTACGGCCGAGGTGCCGCCGACATGAAGAGCGGGGTCGGAGCGTTGATGTTCGCTACCCGTGCGCTCCAGCTTGGCGGTCCGTTCCCCGGATCGATCGTGCTCGCCATCCTGTGTGATGAAGAAGAAATGATGATCGGCGTCCACCACTTCGTCGAACAGGGCCACGCTGATGGTGTCGATGCCGCAATCGTGTGCGAACCCGAGGGTGGCGAAGTGTGCGTCACCCAGAAGGGTGCACTTCGCCTGCGGGTCGACATCACCGGTGTGATGGCCCACGGCGCCATGCCTCATCAGGGTCGAAATCCGATCAGCGCTGCCGGCCGCTTTCTTGCCGCGGCCCGAGAAATCGAAGCCGATCTGCAGGCAACCCATGGCAAACACCACCAGCTCGGTCTGCCCTACCTCACACCTACCCATGTCGACGCCGGCAGTCTCGCTCAGATCAACGTGATCCCCGCCGCCGCGTTGCTGACGTTCGACAATCGCACGATTCCCGGGATCGACCACATCGACCTGTTGGCGCGTTTCCGTGCCGCTGCAGACGAGATCGAAGCGGACCTCGGTGTGCAGATCACGCTGTCGACACCGGTCGATCGTCCGGCCACCGAAACTGCCGTCGATGATCCGGTCGTGGAAGCCGTTGCGGCCGCCCACACGGCTGTGACCGGTGAGGAACCGATCTATGGAGGGGTGCCGGGCAGCACCGACGGAACGATCTTGTGGCGAGATGCCGGGCTGCCGGTTGTCGTCTACGGCCCCGGTGGAAAGTGGATCGCACATCAGAAAGACGAATACGTCGAACTCGACGACCTCATCACCAACGCAAAGGTCTACATCGAAGCCGCCACCCGCTTCTTCAACAGCTGACCAACTGGCCGCCCCAACTGTCGCTCACCCACCATGTGGCCGCCCCAACTGTCGATTTCCGACAGTTCGAACGGCCAGAACGAGCTCGACCGACAACTCGGGCGGCCAGATGCGTCACGCCGAACCGGGAACTCAGTCGTAGATCGCCGGGCGGTTCAGTGAGCGGTCGATCTCGACCATCGAGCCTCCCTCGGCCAGCGACACGAGCGCGGCCTCCGACACCAGCTGCGCCTCGAGGCCGTCCCATGCTGACGGGCCGGTCGCGTGGGATTGGTCGAGTGACGCAACCCAGGCTCGATCCTGGGCGATGTAGGCCTCGGTGAACCAGCCGAACCAGTCGGTGAACGGTTCCATTTCGCTCACGAGTCGACGGGTTGACGGATGGTAGGGGGACGCAGACCGGACCATGCCGTTCGGGCCGCTGGCCTCGATCGCCACCTCGTACGCGTAGGTTCGATCCTGGAACTCGATCGACGCCACCGCACCCGATTCCATCTGAAGCGTGAGCACCACATGGTCCAGCCCACCGGGCCGAGGTACCGCGCTTGCAGACACTGCCGCCGTCGAGCCCAGTAGCCAGGTGACCGTGTGAATGTCGTGGATGATCGATTGATTGATCACGGCCCGAGGCGGCCGGGCTTCGGCGTTGGTGTTCCGGTGGGTGCACCGCACGTAATCGATGCCGTTCAGATCTGGGAGTTCTTCCACGAGATCGAGATGGACCGGGTCGTAGCGACGCATGAAACCAACCTGCAAGCGGCGCTCACCGAGGACCGCCTCGGTCTCCACCACGGCAACGGCTCCAGCCAAATCGGACGCCAAGGGCTTCTCACACAAGACGCGGCTGCCTGCCTCGAGCGCTGCCACAGCCAGTTCAGCATGGGTTTCATCGGTCGATGCGATGATCACGCCATCCCAACCCTCCGACGCGATCGTCAGCGGGTCAGTGGAGATCGGCAGCTCCAACTCCTGTAGTTCGGCGTGCGGATACGGATCAGCGACTGCGGCAACATCGACGCCGTCGATGTCCAGCATCGTGCGGATGTGAAACCGCCCCATTGCCCCGGCCCCGACGACTGCGATCTCCTTCATGCTCCGATCGTAGATGTGCGAGGCTCAGGGAGTGGAAAGCTACGGCAAGGACACGTCGGGATTCACCAAGCTGAAAACCAGTCTCGAACCGACGTCGACAGATCTTGGTATCGAACAGACACCGGTCGACAGGTTTTTCGTGTGCAGCGCCAGTGCGGTTCCTGAACCCGACCGGAGCAGCTGGGCTCTGACCATCGATGGCGATGCCGCCGGCTCATCAGCTCGCGTCGGGCTCGCAGATCTGATGTCGCTCCCCAACCACGTTGTGGATGCTTGGCTCGAATGTGCTGGGAACGGACGCATGCTGTACGACTACGTTGGCGGCTACCCCCGGCCGCCAGCCGCGTTGGATACCCGCTGGACCTTGGGCGGAATGGGTATGGGCAGATGGGAAGGACCCCGCCTCGCCGACGTGATCGCGTTGGCACGACCGACCTCGGACTTCGAATGGCTGTCCCCGATGGGTCTCGACGACGAAAACGAAGACGGCGAACCGGCCCGCATGTGCCTCCCAGCGAGCAAGGCTCTCGATCCCGACACCATCGTGGCGCTGAGAATGAACGGTGAACCGCTGAACGCAGCACACGGCGCGCCTGCCAGGCTCATCGTGCCCGGCTGGATCGGTGCCTATTCAGTGAAGTGGTTGGGCCGGATCGAACTCTCTGCCCACTGGATCAATTCCTTTCGGGCCGACGAGTACTACGTGCTCCGGACACCCGATGGCGCCAAGCTGGGCCCAGCGACGGTGCATCCGGTCAAGTCCAGCCTGGCCCTCGACTGGAACGCCGAACTGGATTCGGGTGCCCACTCGATTCGTGGATATGCGAGGGCGACGGCTGTTCCGATCGAGGCGGTGGAGTGGTCGGTTGACGGTGGCGAGTGGCAACATGCCGAACTGATCCGGCTCACTACCAAGTGGGGTTGGACCCCGTTCCGGTTCCACTGGGACGCCACGCCCGGTCTCCACACGCTGAGAACACGTGCTACCGATATCAACGGTGCAACCCAACCCGAGACAGTTCCGTACAATCCTCACACGATCCTTTGGAACGCCATCACGCCCCATCCCGTGAAGGTTTCCTAGTGGCCTAGCTCCCCGTTCGGGGCATGCTGGAGCGGTGACGTCGGGAGCCAAGAACAAGGCCCATCAGTTGGCCGAAGCTGCTGGTGGACTGATCGAACAGCGCCGGAATGGGGACGACGGAGAGGTTCCCGCCTCGCTCAGTTACCTCGCGGCGCACGGTATCAACCGCGGCGTTGACCGAGAGGTCCGACGCCTTCGAATGGACGGCACCCCGTGGGGCGATTTGGATCCCGACACGGCCCGGCCCCTGGTCGAGATCGATCCCGGTCTGGTCGTACTCCTCGGTGCCCACCGCAATGGGTACGTGCGGGAGGTGGTCGTTCAGCACGCCGGAGATCTCACCCACATCCCCGGAGTTGTCTCGATGCTCGCTTTCCGATGTGTGGATCGGGTTCCACCGATCAGCGAGTCTGCTCAAGCCTCCCTACGATCGCTGCTCGCTGTCGCTCTGGACGGCAACTCCGAAGAACCCATGACCACCGTAATCAACCGGGCCGCCAAAGGCATCGTGGTCAGCCCCGACTCGGTGATCCATTGCCCTGACCTTGTGGTGATGGCGCTGAAACTGTTCGAGACCCGGGCACCCCGGTGGCGACGAGATAGAGGTCGCGACCATCACGAACGAACACTGAAAGAGGTCGATCGCCGGTCACAGGTTCTCGAACACCTGCGTCATATCGAGGCGACCCTGGATGACGATGCATCGCGGGCCGCATGCACCCAGCTGATCGAGTTCTACGAACACTCCCTCGTCATGACCCCCAGAGGGGTCAGCCCGACCACCTGATTCCGGTCCCGTAGTCGGCTAGATGATGGCGGTTTCGATGAACCTGTGGCCGGTGACCAACCGCTCATAACCCAGCGGGCCGAGGTTCAGAGTCTGGTACGCGCCGTGGGTCAGCCACTCGGCCACTCCCCTACCGATCGCAGGTGACTGCTGAAGCCCGTGCCCAGAGAACCCATTCGCAAACACGAAGTTCTCGACCTCGTGATGAGGGCCGACAATCACGTTCTGATCGAAGGTGTTGAACGAGTAGTGACCAACCCACTTGTTCTGAAGCTTGATCCGTTCGAACGCCGGGATCCGAGTGGCGAGAACCGGCCACACCTTGTCTTCCCAGATGTCGGGATCGAGAGCGAAATCGTCGTACGCCACAGCGGGATCGTGATCCGGCGGGCAACCGGCGAGATACGAGGTTCCCTCCGACCGAACGTGGATGCCGCTGGGATCAATGGTGAGCGGAAGGTCGCGATCCAGAGGTTCCTGCGCATCGAAGATGAACGTGTACCGGCGGCGCGGCTCCACCGGCAGCTCCACCCCGACCATCTTGGCGATTTCCACGGCGCGGGGCCCAGCGGCATTCACCAACGATCCGCACGCCACTGTCTCCCCCGACTTCAGCTTCACAGAGGTGACCGTGTTTCCGCTCCGCTCTACGTTGACCACTTCATTGGCGAGGTACTCCACACCACGTTGGCGGGCCTGCTTGCGCCACCAGTCGAACATCGTGCCGCTGTCGAAGTACCCCTCGTCCTTGAGGTTGTGGCTTCCGCAGATGATTCCGTCGAGGTTGTAGAACGGATAGTCGGCCAGGATCTCGTCCGGGCTCATGATCTTGGTGCCGGCACCGTGTGCCACCTGGAGCCGCTGATTGGTACGAAGCGTCTCGGCGAACGCTTCGGTGTCGGCCAGATACATGTATCCGTAGAACTGGGTGCCGAGTTCGGGTACCTCGGGATCGCCGCCCAGGTAATCCTGGAAGTTGTGAACGAATTCGGCCGCAAACTGTGAGATTCCGATGTTGAGTTCATTGGAGAACTGCTGTCGCATGCAGCTATTGGTGTGAGCCGTCGCAGAGTTCTCATACGTCGGGTCTTTTTCGACCACCAGTACTCGGCCATCGAATCCCTGATGGGTGAGGAACCATGCGATCGACGATCCGACGATGGCGCCGCCCACTATGACCACGTCGTATGCGTTGTGGCGGGGGTCGCTTACAACTGGCTGAAGCATCACGACACGTACCCCTGGGCTCGGTCGTTCTCAACCGCATCGAGATCTCGTTCTGCCGGATCGCCGAAGCCTCCACCACCCGGCAACTCCAAGATCAGACGGCGTCCAGCTTCCACCGTCTGTTTGCCCATTCCCGAGAACGGGGTGCCATCGTCGAGATAGACCGACCCGCGCGCGCCGTCGGCGCCGCCGGCCCGTCCCCGGGCGGGATGGTTGATGCGGTCGAACATCGCGGAGAATTCGAACTGGTAACCATCGGTGGGGCTGATCTCGATGACCTGTCCCATGCCACCCCGTTGCTTCCCGGCGCCACCACTGTTCTCCCGGATTTCCTTCCGCCAGATGATGATCGGTCCGACCTGCTCGGTGGCCTCGGCACTCATGGTCCGAACCCCGGACGGAAACGCCGTTGCGGTAAGACCGTCGACGGTGGGACGGGCCCCTGTGCCACCGCTGTTGAACATCAGGATGCGCTCGGGCCCGATGTCATTGATGAAGTGACCAACCGCGGCAGCCATCGTGTTGACGCGGCCGGGGGTGCCAGTCACCGTCTGAGCCACCCTGCGACCGGTCCGGTTGAAGACGCCGGCCGACAGGATACGAATGTCCCGTCGGCCTGCTCGAGAACGATGTCGGTGAAGGTTCCGCCAACGTCGGCTCCAATGCGCACCGCCATCAGAGATCTTCCAACTTGGGGAAGTCCGACGGGGGCATGATGTCGACCGTCGCTGACCGTTGCTGGGCTGTCATGCCACCGTCGATCTTGATCACGTCGCCGGTGATGTAGCTGGCATCGTCGGATGCGAGGAACAACGCCGCCCCGGTCATGTCGATCGGTTCGCCGATTCGGCCCAGCGGGACGTTTTCTCCCCGCAGCTTGCGCTCCTCCAGGCTGAGGCCACTGGTGTCGATCGAGCCCGGCATCAGCGCGTTGACCCGGATGTTATACGGGCCGAGATCGAGCGACATCGCCCTGGTCAGGGCTTCGATGCCACCTTTGGTTGCGTCGTATGCCGTGAATGCTCTGTGGGCCTTTGTGGCACCACCCGAACTCATGTTGATGATGCAGCCCCCGCCCTGTTTGGCCATGATCCGGGCCGTCGGGTGGGACACGAGGAAGTGTCCGGTGAGGTTGACGTCGATGATCTTGCGCCACCATGCCTCGTCGGCGTCGAAGAAATGGAGCATCGGGCTGACGATTCCGGCGTTGTTGACCAGCACGTCGATTCGGCCGTGTTCAGCCATCACCGAATCGATCATTGCTTTGACCCGGCCCGAGTCGGACACATCGGCAACCGCCGGCACAGCGTCTCCGCCCGCGGCGGTGATGATCCCTACCGTTTCGCCCACAGCCTCCGGATCGACGTCGTTGACCGCCACTTTCGAGCCGGCAGCGGCAAACCGCTCGGCGATCGCCCGACCGATTCCTTTACCGGCCCCGGTGATGAGGACGACCTTGTCATTCAGTGATTCGTACATTTCGATTCGATTCTGTTGAGGAGCTGGTGTGCTAAATGGTTGCGATGTCGGCGACGAGAGCCTGCAGAGCTGGCTCGTTGCGGCGGTAGTAGGTCCAACCCTTGCGTCGGGTCGGGATCACCAGGCCTGCGTCCACGAGCACCTTCAGGTGACGTGACCCTGCGGGTTGACTGACGCCGAGTTTGTCGACGATGAAGAGGTTGCATGCCCCGTCTTCAGTCGGGTCGCCGTGTTCCTGGGGCGGGAAGTGGACCTCAGGATCCTTGAGCCACTCGAGAATCTGGAGTCGACGTGCGCTGGCGAGCGCTTTGAGAACGACTTCGAGATCAGCGGATGACCGCGTGAGGTTGCCATCTACAAGTGACACAACGACATAACTAACACGTTATGCAGTCGTGACACAACCGATTCGTGAAGATTCCGATAAAACCAACGGGACATCAGAGGCGTAGTGTCAGAACGTGGGATTGCTCGACGACACGCCGAACGTGCTGATCGAACAAGAGACCGTCTCGCACCGACGGAACCCTCTTCCCCTCATGCTGGCAGTGGCCGGGTTATTCGCTCTGGCGGCGACGCAGTGGTCGTCGGGAACCGAATCTGCCGTAGCCCCCGATCTCACCACCACGACGACCGCTCCAGCCACAACATCCTCCCAGCCGGGTGAATCTGAGGATGGCGACACTGCGCCGTTCTCGTTCCCCAGGATCTCGCTGGTATCGAGCTCGGTTGCCGGAGATCAGGTTGCCGTCGTTCCTTTCAGCGCATCAGGGGAGGTACAAGTACTAGGGCCGATCACAGACTTCGAGTTGGACGCCAGCGGAATCTACATGGCCGCGCTGCTGAACACAGGCGATGCGGCAGCGGCCCGGCCGTTGTTCGTCGGGCGAGTTGGCGGAGGGTTGGACAGACAGGTCGCCGTGAGCGCCAGCGGCTTCGCATGGCACGACACCGAACCTGCGACATTGGCGTACTTCGACGCGTCGACACCTGACCAACCTCTGCTTCGGACCCTGGACGTATCGAGCACCGACGCCCAACCGTCTGAGGGATTGCCGTCGATCGGCTGGCTTCAGCACTTCGGTTCATGGGGATTCACTACGACACGGCGGAGCTTCAGTCCTGGGTTCCAAGTGTTCGACCAGGCTGGCGGTGAGGTCTTCACCAGCGATGTCGGGACAGCGGTCGGACATGTGCCGACCATCGGTGTCATCGCCACGCTCGGCCAGGGTGAACACTCTGGAATCGATCCCAGTATCGGCGATGTAACACCGCTTCCGATGTTCGCTGGTCAGGAGGTGCTCTGGAGTGTGGCCGCGGGTGGACCTCGCGGCACGTTCGCCGTTCAGACCACCGCCGCCAACTTCAGCGACCACAGCGTTCTCGTTTTCAACCGCCTCAACGAGGTGGTTGCTCGCCTGCGCGGCGCGCCCCTCCGCCAAACGATGACGTGGGATCCGGACCGAACCAAGCTGGTGTACGCCTTGGATGACCCGACGAATCGAACATCTCTCATCGTGTACGACGCCGAGACCGGCACCACGATCGAATCCTCATTCCTCGAAGACCCGATCTACCCCCGAACGATCGGCATCATCGTCGAGTGAGCCCGGCCATTCAGAGCACAGTTGGGACCGAGCCGAAGCCAAAATGTCTCACGCTCGCCGGCACTCGACCCGCCAACGAACCATCGCTTCGGAGCCGATGGACGATTAGGGTCGGTCGGTATGTCAAGGGTTGCCCTCGTTACCGGCGGAGCAAGCGGCATCGGCCGCGAGATAGCAATGGAACTTGCGCGATCAGGATGCCAAGTTGCCGTTGGCGACCTGAACCTTCGGGGCGCAACCAGGACCGCAGAGTCCATAGGTGCCGAAGCGATCGCCGTGCCGCTCGACGTCAGCCAGTCAGCGTCGGTCAGCGACGCTGTCTCCACGGTGGAGGAAGGTCTGGGCCCGGTCGAAATCCTGGTGAACTGTGCCGGCTGGGACGAACTGAAGCCGTTCCTCGACACCGACGAGGACTTCTGGAATCGGGTCATCGAGATCAACTTCAAAGGCACGCTTCGCACCGTTCACGCATGCCTACCGCTGATGTTGGAGGCCGGCTGGGGCCGCATCATCAATATCGGATCAGACGCCGCCAGGGTGGGCTCGTCACTCGAGGCGGTGTATGCAGGCGCCAAGGGTGGCGTGATCTCGTTTACCAAGACCGTCGCCCGAGAAACCGCCAAGCAGGGCGTCACCGCCAACGTGGTCTGCCCGGGCCCCACCGACACTCCCCTGCTCGAGGGGATCATCGCTGCGAGCGACAACGGTGAGAAGGTGATCAACGCGATGGCGAGGGCGGTTCCGATGAAGCGAATCGGACAGCCCAGTGAGGTGGCCGCCGCAGTGGTCTACTTCGCCTCTGAGGAGGCTGGCTTCACCACTGGCCAGACCCTTTCTGTCTCCGGCGGTCTCACAATGGCGTAGCGTTCGAATTACGACAGCCGTCGGGTTGGCTATCGAGGAATCGTGTCAGGGTCGAAACCGAGCGCGGCCGCCAGCGGGCGAATCGCTGCGGAAACCGGAGCACCGACGCCATCGAGGGCTCGGTTCATCATTTGAAACGTTGCACACACTCCTATGGCGCGTTCTGCCCCTCGCTCACCCAGGACTTCAACCAGTGCCTTGCGTTCGACTGTGATATCGCCGTTCCACCGACCCGTCAAGGCATCCGTGACAGCCAACAGTTCGGCGCCTGCTTGTAGCGGTGGCACCTCACCACTGGCGACCAGACTCAGATCCAGATCAATTCCAGCTGCTGCACTTCCCTCACGAAGGAAGTTCACGTGACTGAGCATTCAATAGAAACACTCGTTGAGGTACGAGGCTCGGGCGGCGACGAATTCGATCTGAGGTCGGTTCAGTACATCGATGTAGTCCCAGTCGCCGATCTCGGCCATCGGCAGGTACATCGGTTCATGGATGTCCCGAAAGGCGGCTCCCTCAGTAGGCAGGGCATCCAAGACATGAGGTGCCCGAAGGTTCGTCATGGCCGGCACCCACCCGTTGGTGAGTCGCGCGTCGGGGTGGATCTCACCGGTCGCTTCACCGGTCGGATTATCGGGCAGCGATGGTAGCTCGGCGCCAATGCCCCGCATGTAGAAGTCGACGTTCGAAAGCCGGGCCACGACCCCCACAACCTCGAGATAGCGGATCCGATCCAGACCGGCGGCTTCCCACAACTCCACGTGGTTCTCGGAGAGCCCGCCGGCATCGACCGCCACCCAGTGGGCAACATGCTCCTCCAACGGACCTTCAGGGCACGCACCCCCTGCCCAACCGGACCGAGCGGCCCTGATGACATCACATCGTTTCCGAGCGGGCAGATCGGGCCCGGGCCCGATGAGGTTTGCCCAGGCTCGCTCAACCGCGTTTCGGCGTTCCTTGGAAGGTGGAACTGCGGGGTGCTCGAACACGAGTCCAAACTACTCCAGGCGGCGAGCGGGCACATCTGGCCGGGTGGTGCCTCTGGAGCCCAACTTCATACGCCTCGGTGACGATTCCCATACACAGCGAGCTAACCGGCCTCCTTGTTTTCCCTGTTCA
>JBLYYW010000197.1:0-6702 GCA_048550155.1 Acidimicrobiales bacterium
AAACACTTCGGCCCCGGCGTGGTGCCGGGGCCGAAGGGAAGGGGAGATTGGAGTGACTAGAGCGTGCCGACTGGAAGGAGCGGATCTTCGGGAACGTCGTAGCCGACATCCCAGCGTCCAAGGCGGTCTTTCCATTCGCTCTGCTCGCCCAATGCGTCCGCATAGGCGGCCTGTCGCTTGGCAACACGGCCAGCAGGAGCGTCGTCGTCGCCGTCTTCGAACTGGGCTTCGATGCCGAGCTTGAGATTGCGGAGCGCTTCACTCCGCAGCTGTGAGATTCGGGACTCGGTGACACCCAGGAAACGAGCGAGATCTTGGGACGTCTTACCTTCCAAGAAGTACCCGACGATCACAAACCGCTGGCGTTCCGGGAGAAGGCCAACCGCGTCCCGCAGGTAGCTGTGAAGCTCGCGTGTCTCGAGTTCCTCGGAAGGTTCAACACAGCTCTGGTCCTCGAGGACGTCGACCAGTGTGAGGTCTTCGTCGGCGTCGCTACTGGTCTCGTGGTCAAGTGCCAGGACCACACTGCGGAACAGCCGGTCACGCAACTTTGCCAACTCGTCCATGCCAACACCGAGCTCGGTGGCCATCTCCTGAAGGGTCGGAACCCGACCGAGTTCGGAGGCGAGATACTGCTCTGTGCTTTCGAGGCGTCGGGCCAGCAAACGAACCGATCGGGGTGCCCAGTCCGCGGCACGAACTGAGTCCAGGATGGCTCCCCGGATGCGCTGGGCGGCGAAACGTTCGAAGGGGACACCTCGCTCCTCGTCGTAGCGGCGTGATGCCTCTACCAGCCCAAGAGCTCCGGCACGGGCCAGCTCTTCGCGGTCGACGTGCCTGGGAAAGTGCACTGCGACCTGAAATACAACGTGCTTCACAAGCGGCAGGTGCGCTTCGATTCGTTCGTTGATTTCGATCAGATTCATTTCGCCCATTTGCATGGTCCTTTGCATTGTGTCCTCCATAGCCGGATGGGGTATCGGCACGGCGAGGCACAAAACTTGAGCGATTTTCTGATGTTTCTTCCGCCATCGTAGCTATCGACCACTCAACGTCGTGACTTGAGCAATTTTCACCACTCTAAGTAGATATTCGGGTTCGAATCGATGTTGCTCAGTTAGATGGCCCCACCGAAACGGGCTGCGCTGATGCCCCGCCGGTGGAGTTCTGCGAGCATGATCGCAGGGTCATCAGCGAGCTCTGCCAGCCCCATTGCCCCTCTCGGCGGGGTGCCGTTGTGGATATCGATCGCTGCCACCGCTGCCACCGTGCCTGCGGCAACAGATGGAAACACCATCGCTCCCCGGACCTCAGTCTGGTAGCCACCGGCGGAGTTCAGTCCCCGCACCTCGACCCGAATCCCACCGGGGCCACCGTCTAGATGGGGCCTGCGGAGCATGGGAAGCGTCCGGGTCAACGCATCACGGCGCGTTGCGGAGGTGCGGGATGAGATTCGTGTCGCTTCGGGTACCACCCGATGGAGCAGAATGGGCTCCGCGAGCGCACCTCTATAGCAGTCACGGGCCCCCAGCTCGCCGGGAAACCATGCGAGGTCGCGTCCGGATCCACCTCGCTTCTCCACCCAGCGGCCCTCGATCAGCGCGTTTCCGGGGCGCTGCAACGAGCGATGGTGACGACGGGCACAGGCAGGTCCGCCTGTGCCCGTGGTCCAAATCGACAGTTCCTGAACCTCGGCAAAATCCTGTGCCGCATGAACTACGTGCAGGCAGGAATATCCGGGTGAGAGCCCTGCGCCGGCAACGATGGTGACACCGAGTTCGATCGCCTCGGAATTCAAGCTCAAGAGACCACGTACGTCGGTCGGGTCGTCGCTGGTTGAGACCACCGAGACCCCGGCCCGCATCAGTGCTGCCGCGGCCCGTATGTGTTGACCGGCCGGGGTGGCCAGTATCACGGTTCGGGCCGGCCCACCGTTGGGCTCGCCGATTCGATCCTCAGGGCGGAGCGCGCCGAGCAGCTGCTGTCGCTGCGATCGGTCCGTGTCGAAGACCACCAGCGGTGCGCTATGGGTTCGTAGTTGGCGGGCGGCGTGGGAGCCTACCCGGCCCAGCCCTACGACCCCGATGGGGTCAGCCTCCAGTTGAGTACTCCGAGTCATCGATCTCGGTCCACCCTCCGCTTCTGGGCGGCACGCCACCCTGGCCGCGGAGCCGGAAGACAGCGGCCAGGAAGCCCGCCATCGAAAGAGCTGTTGCGACTCGTCGTGCGAGTGTCAACATCAGAACGCCGCCGCTTCCTGCCAACGATCGATCAGCGACGCATCACCAAAGACCTCGAGGCGACTGGCAGGAATGCGGCTCCACATCACGAGCAGTAGGTCCGACGCCGTTCCCCGCACCGCCACGTCGGCCTTGGAATGGCTGTGATCCCACTCGACGGCCTCAGGCAACAGGGTTGCAGTCCACTCACCAGCTCCCTCGTCCTGATCGGTGGAATGAAGGTGCATGGTCTCACCGTTGCCGGCCAGTGTTTCGAACCGCATCCGAGTCGGAACAAATACTTCGAAGATCTCATCGATCCCGTCGACGGAGACTGCTGCATCGATCGGGGCTGCGGTGCCGGTGGCCGAATCGATGTCCCAGCGGTGCATGCTGAGCTCGTGCGCCATGCGACGCACCCACCATGACGCCGCCACCGGACCTGCGAACGAAGGGCGAATTGTGTCGGGATCGGAGTGTTCAAGCGCTTCGGTGAGGGCGGCCACCGCCTCAGATGCCCACGCCAGAACCTCGGCGCCGGCCGGTGGATTCGGTACCGCCGAGCGTGGAACCGGTTGATCCGGTGTAGCTGACTGTTGCAGCGCCACGTAGCGAGCCACCCAACCGGTGTGGCCGATGACATCGCCCACGGTCCAGCCTTCGATATGGGGGATCGAATTGCCGAGATCGGCTGGGTCGGTAGCCAACAATCGGGCGGACTCGTCTGCTACCTGGGTGAGGTAACGATCACGCGACAAACTCATGTCCCCACTTTCGCAGCTTTTGTTCGGAATGACTCCCTCTTGGGGGAGGGTTCTCACTCGGCTCGTGATCGTCGTGGAGGGCGGGGAAAGAAGCCCGAGGTGTTCGCGACGTACTCGGCGTATCCCGGACGACGGCGAACGAGGTCCTTTTCGAGCAGCGCTTTGCCACTGATATTGATCAGGAAGTACGTCATGACGGCCGGGCCAATCAGCGCCACCAACCCTTCCCACGGGCCAACCTCGAGGGCGATCAGACCGATACCGGTCCAGACGCAGGCGTCGCCGAAGTAGTTGGGATGGCGAGTCCACCCCCAAAGGCCGTGTGTGAGCGTGGTGCCCGCAGCGGAAGGATCCTGCTTGAAGCGTGCGAGTTGCCAGTCTCCGATCGCTTCGAATGCCAATCCCACTACCCACAGCCCCACCCCGAGCCAGGCCAGAACTCCGACATCGGGGGTCGGCACCGACATGCCAATCTGAACCGGTAGCGACACGATCCACATGATTGCTCCTTGGAGAGCAAACACGGTGATCAAGCTGATCAGCCAGAACCGATCCCCCCGCCTGCGTCGCATCCTGGCGTAGCGTTTGTCTTCGCCGTGCCCAAGATTGCGCACCGCGAGATACAGCGCCAGACGTCCGCCCCAAATCGAAACCACTACCACCAGCAGGTTCTGACGCTCGACGTTGCCCTCGGCGGTGAGGCGTACCGCCCACGCAACCACCACGAATCCGGCCCCCCAGGCGATGTCGACAATGGAGACGTCGGAAATGGCAACGCTGACAGCCCACACGGCCAGCATCAAGACCACGATGCTGGCGGCTGCGACGATGAAGCTGGAGTAATCCACGGGCCGAACTTAGTGGTTTGGTTCGAGTGCCATCTGATCAGAGGATCTCACCCAAAGATCAGCCCGGCGCCACTCGTTCTGCAACCAGCGGACCTGCTCATCGGGATCAGAGGGTGGGGCAGCGGTAGGCCACCAGCGGACCACGATCGGCTGTTGCAGGGGAACTGAGGTCCACAAGCCCTTGAAGGATGCGACATTGTCGAGACCTCGATGGGCCAACACCATGGGCACCACGTCTGGTCGAGCCGCGAGCAGCGTGAGCACACCGGCGGGTTTGGGTGGCAGGAGTGCCTGGAGCTCATCGGTCAGCGCTACCGCCTCGAGTTCACCCTTGCGCTCCAACGACGCCCGGATCTTCTTCCGCTTGGCATCTGTGGCGAAGGTCCCCTCCGGAAAGATCACCAGGCTGCCCTCGGGTCGCACCAGCTCAGCCAAACGTTCCAATTGCCGTAGCTCGGCCTGTGTGTCTTTGCCCCGAACCACGAAGTAGTTGCCGAGCGGCGGAGCGAACAGGTCCATGGACAACGCCCACCTGAGATCGTGTTTGAGCACGTGGTGCGCAGGACGCTTCAAGTACTTCGCGAACAAGATGGCGGGAATGATGGCGTCCACGTTGGATGCGTGACGAGCGATGATCAGCGGATGGCCGCTCGGCATTGTGTCGAGATCACCCCAATCGACCTCGGCTCCCAAGGTGATGCCGACCCAATGGAGGAGCGACGCAGTCCAGGTGCCCATGGCTTCTCTCATGAACTCGAAGCGATCCTCGGCACCTCGCGTGAGAACCCGCAGGTAGAAGGCCAGCGCCATCCACTCGTGAGCTGCGAATGCCAGGGCCATGGCCCCCAACCGGGTCAAGGGGAAGCGCCGAGGTGCGGTGATCAGATCGATCAACGCGAGGACCGGAAAGACGATGGGTGACATGATCAACATGAGCGGTGCGATCGAAAGCGCGAGCGGAATCGAAAAAGCCCGCCGGATGTACCGTCGGGCTTTTCCTTCGCTGGTGACCATTTCCGCCATCAGACCTCAGACTCGCCCGAGGGCCGTCCGGTTACCAATCCAGTTTCGGGTGGATTAACGCTCTTCCTTGAAGATCACGTGTTTGCGCAGCACGGGGTCATACTTGCGCAGCTCGAGGCGCTCACGGGTGTTCGTCTTGTTCTTGCGGGTGACGTAGGTATACCCGGTGCCCTCGGTGGAGCGCATTTTGATGAGGGGACGTTTCTCGCCGCTCTTTGCCATTAGACCTTCTCCCCTCGGCGACGCATGTCGGCCAGGACTGACTCGATGCCGTTCTTGTTGATCGTCTTGATTCCCTTGGTGCTCACGGTCAGGGTGACCCATCGCTTCTCGCTGGGCACCCAGAAGCGCTGACGCTGAATGTTGGGGTTCCAGCGACGTTTGGTGACGCGATGCGAGTGGGAGATGCTGTTGCCGAATGTGGGCTTGCGGCCGGTTACTTGGCAGATCTTGGACATGGTTTGAACCTCTGACGAAACGGTTGCGCGTGTCGAAAACGCAGACCTCACAGGCTAGGCGAGACGCTGATGTTTTCCACTGTGGAACGAGCCGAGGCGATCATCGACCCCGGTGATGAACCCAAGGAGGTCGCGCTGCCCGTCGTACACCAACCGCAAAGAGTGAGAGCTGGTGGCGGAGCGTATGTGTTTCGGTAGTGTGACGAAATGGGCTTGGGGCTTCATCCGGCGCGCGACGCGCGCCGAGACATCGGGGGCATGTTTCGCCGCTGCCCCAAACCCCTGAATCTGTCGCGCGCTCGCACGAGTGTGATCGTCCTGGTCATGGCCCTCGTGGCCTCGACGATCGGCGCGTTCGCACCCGCACCGGCCGCTGCGGTCTCGGTTCCCGAAATCACGCTGCCGATCCCTGTTGATCACCTCGACTCGGTGCGGTGGACCGATACCTGGGGAGCTCCTCGGAGCGGTGGGCGATCCCACGTGGGGGTTGACATGTTGGGCCCCAAGATGACTCCTCTGGTCGCAGCGGCCGATGGCACGATTACCTGGATGCGCCACGACTCGGCCCGGGGCAACATCCTGTACCTGACAGACGATCAGGGTTGGCAGTACACCTACATCCACATCAACAACGACACCCCCGGCACCGACGACGGCGCCAACAGGTACGACCAAGCCTTCGGTCCCGGAATAGAACGCGGCGCCCGCGTACAGGCTGGCGATGTGATCGCGTTCATGGGTGATTCGGGAAATGCCGAATGGACAGCGAGCCACCTCCATTTTGAGATTGTCAGCCCCGATGGTCAGAACGTGAACCCGGCTCCCATTGTCGACGCAGCACGAGACCGAGCGCTACGCACTGTTCCCGAGGTCGACCCCGGCCTGGTCGCGCCGTTCGCGAGCTTCGAGGTCATGGCCGACAACCTGTATCAGGTCGTGCACGGCCGAAGCCCCAGCAACGGTGAGTTGGCCACGCTGGCTTCCAGTGTGAATGACGAAGGTCTCGACGCTGCACTCGCATCCGTCATTGGTCCCAACACTGCGGGTGCCTCGTTGGATCGGCTGTACGAGGCATATTTTCTCCGTCAGGCCGACACCGACGGTTTCAACTATTGGATGAATCAGTTCCGAGCCGGAGCATCCTTGGCCGAGATCGCCGAGTGGTTCGCCGACTCCGAGGAGTTCCAGACCCGCTATGCCGGCCTCGACTTCTCGGTATTCCTCGACCAGCTCTACCGCGACGTCCTTGGCCGTGAACCCGATGAGGCCGGCAAGGCCTATTGGATGGACCTCCTCAATCGGGGTCTGCTGACTCGCGGAACCATCGTGATTCAGTTCACCGAAGGCACCGAGCTCGTCAATGCCACCAGACACCGCAGTGAAGTAACCA
>JBLYYW010000198.1:0-2974 GCA_048550155.1 Acidimicrobiales bacterium
CCTAGGGGGAGAAGGCGATCTCGATGCAGCGCTCGATGCTCCGCTCAATCGCCGGACGGTCGAGGATCAGGATGGATGTCAACCAAATGCCGTTCTGGATCACCAGGATGTCGTTGGACCGCCGCTCGACCTCGGCCCGGTCGAGGTCGGGTCGTGCCGTTGCGATCAGCTGACCCAAGCCGTCTCTATAGCGGGTCTGGGAGGTCTGGTTGATGGTGCCGAACTTCGGATCGACCGCTGCCAGCGACCACAGCTGGAGGCGGAGTCCGAGGTACTCGGACTTCAGGAAGCCGTCCTCGGCTACTCGCCGAAGCGCATGCCGAACCTGTTGATCAGGAGCGAGGGCAGGAACTGGTGCAACCAATTCGATGTCCTGGTCGCCGATCCGTTGAAGCGCCGCTGCGATGAGGGAATCCTTGTCTTCGAAGTGGTAGTTGATGAGGCCGAGCGCAACGCCGGCCTCGGCTGCGATTGCTCGCATGCTGATTCCACCGATTCCCGTTCTCGCCAGAAGAGTCAGTACGGCGTCCAGAATCTGCTCCTCCTTGTCGGGTTGGTGCGAGCCGTTCGCCGCCGTTGAGCGAGTGGGATTGGTCATCGCCGGTCGCGTGCGGCCAGCAGCATCGCCGTGATCAGACTGTCCCGATGGGCCGACAACGCCTCGGTCGTCTGCTCACCTGTTGAGCCGCTGAGCTGCTCGACCAGCACCGCTGCGATTTCCGGTGTGAGGTGTGGGGATCCAAGATCGTCCCACCATCGGTTGAAGCTCGGGCCATACCGCTCGCAAAACGATGCGAGCCCACCCTCGCCGGCCCCGAGGTGGAACAACATCGTCGGCCCCATGGCGGCCCACCGCACGCCGGGACCGGCCCAGACCGCAGTGTCGACGTCGTCGACCGATGCGACACCTTCGCTTATCAGGTGGATCGCTTCCCGCCACAGAGCTGCTTGGAGGCGATTGGCGACGTGACCTGGAACCTCGCGTTTCACCTCGATCGTGACCTTCCCGACCGATTCGTAGAACGAGCGGGCTTGGTTCACAACACCGGCCTTGGTGCGTTCGTTTCCCAGCACCTCGACCAGGGGGATGAGGTGGGGTGGGTTGAACGGGTGACCGAGTACGAAACGCCCGGGGTCTGCCCACCCACCCTGCATCTCGGTGAGGGTCAGTCCCGAAGCGGACGATGCAACGATCGCATCGCTCGCCACCGCTGGCTCGATGTCGGCGAAGAGCTCATGTTTGATCTGCAATCGCTCCGGCACGCTCTCCTGGATGAACGAGGCGCCATCGACCGCGGCTCGCGCATCGGTGTGGAATGTGATCGCCTCAGGATTGCCGCCCTCAGCCACACCCAACGACAGCAGGCGTGGCCATGCGGTCTCGATATACCGGCGAACGCTGTCTGCTGCGCCTGGAGCCGGATCGAACATCGCAACCGAGCGACCAGCAGCAAGGAACAGCGCAGCCCAACTCGCCCCGATCACACCCCCTCCGAGCGTTGCGGTCTGGCGGTTCGAGCTTGGTGGGTGCATTGGGGCCTGACCCTTTCGTTGCGTCAGTGGGCGATCATCACGTGGCGAACCGCAGTGAACGGCTCGAGCGAAAACACCGACATGTCACAGCCGGACCCCGAACCCTTCATTGCTGCCCAGGGCATCTCGGGCGTGGCCACACCGTGTGTGTTGACCCAGGTGAACCCGTAACGAAGCCGGCTGGTCATGTGCAGTGCGCGGCCGACATCGGAAGTCCAGACCGAAGATGCGAGACCGTAACGGCCCGAGTTCGCAGCGGTGAGCGCGTCCTCGGCGTCCTCGAAGCGAGACACCGAAACGACCGGACCGAACACTTCCTGGCATGCGATCTCGGCATCGTTGTCTGCGTCGGCGATCACGGTCGGCTGGTAGAAGAATCCTTCTCCCTCGCCCCGTTTGCCGCCGACCACGACCTCGGCGTCACTTCTGGCGCGATCGACAAAGCCGGCAACGCGATCTCGATGGTCGGACGAGATCAGCGGACCCATCTCTGTGCCCTCCGCACGTGGGGTACCGATCGCGATCTCGGATACCGCGTGTCCGAGCTCGGTCACGAGCTCGGAGTAGATGTCAGTCTGTGCGATGATTCGGCACGGCTGAGCACAGTCCTGACCCGCATTGAAGAACGATCCTTCGCGGATCGTCTGAACTACTGCGCCGAGGTCGGCGTCCTCGAAAACGATGACGGGTGCCTTTCCACCCAGTTCCAAGTGCACGCTTCGGATCTGTTCGGCAGCTGCCCGCATCGCAGCTTGTCCGGTTCGGGGTGATCCGGTGACGCTGATCGCCTCGATTTCTGGCGCGTCGATGAGGTGCTGGCCGACGTCGGAGCCTGTGCCGTGGATGATGTTCACGACACCTGGCGGAACGGCATCGACGAGTAGTTCTGCAAGTCGAAGGGTGGAAAGGGGAGTGAGCTCCGATGGCTTCAGGACGACTGTGCAGCCGGCGGCCAGAGGAGCGGCCAACTTCCAGGCTGCCATCATCAGTGGATAGTTCCAGGGCGCAATCGCAGCAACCGGTCCAACCGGATCGCGCCGGATCATCGAGGTGTGTCCCGGCACGTACTCGCCGGTTGCCAGTCCGGTCATCGTGCGGGCAGCGCCCGCCATGAAGCGGTAGGTGTCGATCGTGAGCGGCATCTCGTCGTCGTGGGCCGAGGGCCAGGGTTTGCCGACGTCAAGTGACTCCAGCCCGGCCAACTCCTGACTGTGATGCTCGAGCACGTCGGCGATGGTGTGGAGGAGACCAGCTCGTTCCGATGGGCTCGTGCGGGAGAAGCTTTCGAAGGCGCGAGAGGCGGCCGCTGTTGCGGCAGCGACCTGCTCAGACGATGCGGCTCGAGCGTTGACAATCGATTCACCACTGGAGGGATTGACGACGTCGATGTCGGCCCCTTCGCCTTCGACCAGTTCGCCGTTGATCAGGAGCCGGGTTGTCA
>JBLYYW010000199.1:0-3144 GCA_048550155.1 Acidimicrobiales bacterium
CATGGCCGATTCCGGCTCGGCTGGGTCGCCTCCGGCTGCACCACGGGCGAGTTCTGTTTGTCGGCGATGCTGCCGCGGCCACGGACCCCATGACAGGGGAAGGAATCGGACAAGCGCTCGAGACCGGCATTCTTGCCGCACACGCGATCCTGGATCACCCAAAGGACCCCGTGGCAGCGGGAGCTCAATACACCAGGACGCTGCGCATCTCGATGCAACGAGACCACACACTGGCCCAGATTCTCAGCGACGCGCTGGCACGCCCCCGACTTGCACAGGCCAGCGTGCGGGTCGCCGGGGCGACGAAATGGACGCGGCGAAACTTTGGCCGGTGGCTCTTCGAGGACTACCCCCGAGCTGTGCTCGGAACCCCGAGGCGGTGGCACCGCCGGTTGTTCAGTCAGCCGGGTGCATACAAGTAGGCGGGCGGACATCTCATCGGAGCCATATGTCACACCGGCGAGCTCCACTGCATCCGCCACTTGGTTGGAGGCGTAGCAAATGGTGTGAACGCATCCGCCCTCCTCATGGAACGGCCCGCCGCACCGTCTCCACAATTGGCTCGATCATCGTCGTCGCTGCCTGGAACCGGAGCCACCCCGAAGTATCGTCATACCGTGATTTCCGCCTCGACAGAGGATCCAGAGATCGACCTGAGAGCGCGTTTCGTCGCAGGCGATGATGAGGTTCTGAAGGATCTGTATGCCGAGCATGGACCGGCGGTGTACACCTTCGCCAAGAGAGCCCTCGGCGCTGAGGTTGCGCGAGATCTGACCCAGGAAGTGTTCCTCTCCGCGTGGCGGGCTCGAGCGTCCTATGACCCGAAGAAGGGAAGTCTTGGCGGCTGGCTGATGGGGATCACCAAGAACCGTCTGATCGACGCGTACCGCAAAGCCGGTCGCCGCGTCGACGAGGCTGAGCTGAGCGACCCTGTGCAACAGAGAGCTGCCAGCGAAGATCACAATCGGTTCGGCCTCCTCGCCGATCGGATGGTGCTCACCGCAGCGCTCAACACGCTTCCCGAGCGCCAGCGGCAGGTTCTCACCATGGCGTTCTGGGGCGACTTGACTCAACAGCAGATCGCGGACGACACCGAGTTGCCACTGGGCACGGTGAAGTCAGACATGCGCCGCGGTTTGCTTCAACTACGCGCAGAGCTGGAGCGTTCCGATGTCTGATCATGACAACGAGGCCGAACGCATGGCTGATCAGGCACAAGGCGAGTTCGAGTTGCTCGAACTCCTCGACGACATCAAGGGTCGAATCGGGAATGAGCCGACCGACCTTGCCGCCCCTCCGCCGGAGGTGTGGCACGGGATTCAGCGCCAACTCGACGCTGATCTGGTCCTCGACACGCATGTGAGCCCCAAACTGGCCCAGACCGACAACGTGGTGACGTCTCTCGATCACCACCGTCGCAAGAGACGACCCGCAGGGATCCTTCTCGGCGCTGTCGCTGCATCGGTTGTTGCCGCCATCGCCATCGGCTCTGTGCTTCGCAACAACACCACCATCGTCGGTGAGGTGGAGCTTGCGACTCTGAACGATGACGTCTCTTCCCTCGGCACCGCAACCATCGTCGAGGCCGACGGCGTCACCCGGCTCGACATCGACTTCGACACCGGCCTGGTCGGGGCTGAAGACACCTACGAGCTGTGGATCATCGACACCGATATCAACGAAATGCACTCGCTGGGCGAAATTGTCAGCACAGGTGTCGGGGACCAGCGATCCTACGAGATACCACCTGGTGTCGACATCCGCGACTTCCCGATTGTCGACATCAGCCTCGAGCCCAACGACGGCAACCCGGCCCACAGCGGTGATTCTCACTTCCGAGGTGTACTCGACGCCTAGTTCTGTCGTCACGCCAGCACATTCGGAGTTTCTGGCGTGGCCCGGGTACATCGTGTGTTGTCGCCTGACGATTTTTGGGCTGGGTGTCTAGCCTGGGGGGCGTGAACGGTTGGAACTTTGCCACAGCATGGGAGTCGATCGCAGCTGAGCAACCGGACGCGCTCGCTCTGAGCCACGGCGACCGCGAAGTCACCTGGGGCGATCTCGACAGACGAGCCGATGGGCTCGCGAAGTTCCTGCTCGACGCAGGCTGTGGCCCGCACGCCAAGGTGGCCTTCTATCTCTACAACTGTCCCGAATACATCGAGACCTTCTTCGCATGCGCCAAAGCTTCTCTGGTGCACGTGAACACCAACTACCGCTACGGAGTGGAGGAACTCGCCTATCTGTGGGACAACGCCGACACCGCCGTCGTCGTCTTTCACGGGATCTTCGCTGAAACCGTCGACGCGCTTCGAAGTCGGCTCCCCCAGGTTCGCACGTATCTCTGGGTCGATGACGGGACCGGTTCGTGCCCGGAGTGGGCCCAACAATATGAGGCTGCGACCCACACCGCGAACGAGGGAAGGGTTCAGAGCGCTCGAGGGCGGTCCGGAGACGACCTCGTGCTCCTCTACACCGGTGGAACCACTGGTATGCCCAAGGGAGTCATGTGGCGGCAGGACGACTTGTTGATGGTGACCGACGCCAAGAACAAGGTTCGACTGCCTCCAGAACCGGATTACGAACCGGGCGGCCTATCGCCCGCGGCACAAGCGAGGGTGCGCCAGCGTTCAGGACCATCCAGTATTCCAGCCTGCCCGCTCATGCATGGAACGGGATTGTTCAACGCCCTCACGACCCTGACGCTGGGAGGATCGATCACTACCCTGACCAGCCACAGACTCGACATCGCCGAATTGTTCGAAACGGTTGAACAGAGAGGCATCAAGAGCATCTTCATAGTTGGGGACGCTTTTGCCAAACCTATGCTGGACGCACTGAACGCAGAACCGGACCGGTGGGACATCAGCTCTCTACGGGTGTTGATTTCCTCGGGCGTGATGTGGTCAGCCGACACCAAGGCGGGTCTGATGGAGCACAATCCGAAGCTGCTGTGTGTCGACACCTACGGGAGTTCTGAGGCGATCGGAATCGGTTCGTCGGTCTCATCCAAAGACGGGGCGGCGAAGACGGCCTCGTTCTCGCTCAGCAAGAAGTCAGCCGTCATCACCGAAGACGGCAGAATCGTGCAACCCGGTTCGGGAGAGGTGGGCCGGGTGGGCGTGGCCGGTCGAGTACCGCTCG
>JBLYYW010000200.1:0-11020 GCA_048550155.1 Acidimicrobiales bacterium
ACCGAGATGCACACGAACCGTTGGTGAGCAACGATTGGGTCGCATCTCGACGTGGCGACAACGGTTGCTGTGTATGTTCAACGACATGGCCGAGCGGATCTGTCGGCTGTGGGCGAACCAATCCGGCGACAGGTCACCACCAGCTCAGAACCAAAGGGAGTTGCTCCATGAGAACCAAGCGATGTTTCGTCACCGCAGCCGGGCAGGGCATCGGTCGCGCTATCGCGATCGGTCTGAGCGAGGCCGGCCACGAGGTCGTCGCCACCGACCTCGATGAGAATCTACTCCTCGGCCTGAACGACGAACACGGCATCGAGACGGGGGCGTTGGATGTCACGAGCGCCGCCGCCATTGCGACGTTTGCCGAGCAGCTCGCCGGCACCGACACGCTGGTCCACTGCGCTGGGTACGTTCACCACGGCACCGTTCTCGACGTCAGCGACGATGACTACGACTTCAGTTTCGATCTCAACGCACGACCCGCGTTCCGCCTCTCACAGGCCGTCCTGCCAGGGATGATCGAGCGTGGAAATGGCTCACTCATCTTCATCTCGTCGATTGCGAGCTCGCTGAAGGGCCTGCCGAACCGAGCCGCGTACGGGGCCAGCAAGGCTTCGCTCATCGGTCTCGCGAAATCGATCGCCGCCGACTTCGTGCGCGACGGCGTGCGTGCCAATTGCATCTGCCCGGGAACCGTCGAGACTCCATCGCTGGGTCAGCGAATCGAGGCTGCCGGCCCCGACGTCGACAGGCAGCGACAGGCCTTCATCGACCGTCAACCGATGGGTCGCCTCGGACAGCCGTCGGAGATCGCCGGACTCGCCGTCTACCTTGCCGGCGACAACGCCGAGTTCATGACGGGTCAAGCGATCGCGATCGATGGAGGTTTCACGATTTGATCGTCCACCGCACGGCCCCACGCACACAGAACGCGGCCTGATGGGCGACCACCGTGCACTGCGCCAGCTGGGCACGACCGATGTCTGGCTGACTTCGTTGGGCCTGGGCACGGCCGGACTGGGCGGGCTCTTCGAACCGGTCGACGACGCCGACGCGCAAGCCGCGATCGATGCGGCGTGGGCCAGCGGCTGCCGATACTTCGACACGTCGCCGTTCTACGGCCACGGGCAGTCCGAGATTCGGGTGGGTCGCGGACTGTACGGGCATGACCGGCGAGAGTTCTCGTTGTCGACGAAGGTCGGGCGTCTGTTTCGGCGGCCGACAGACGTGGACACCTTCACTCCCGACGGCTGGGTTGGTGGTCTGCGGTTCGAGCTGCACTTCGACTACACCTACGACGGCATCATGCGGTCGGTCGAAGACAGCTACCTCCGGCTCGGCATCCCGACGATCGACATGCTGTTCATCCACGACCTCGACGAACAGTTCCACCCTGACTCCGCCGAGCTCGAACGGCACCGCGCTGACTTGTTGACGAGTGGCTGGAGCGCACTCGAAGAGCTCAAGGCGGACGGCATCGTGAAAGCGATCGGGGCGGGGCTGAACGACCGACCCACCATGGGGTGGTTCCTCGATCACGTTCCCATCGACGTCTTCCTGTTGGCGCTTCGGTACACCTTGCTCGACAACGATGTGCTCGACGACGAACTCCCCCGGTGCGAGACCGACGGTGTCGGTGTCGTCATCGGCGGCGCGTTCAACTCTGGGATACTCGCCTCGGGCCCTGTGCCAGGAGCGAAGTACAACTACGGCGATGCGCCAGCCGACGTCATGGACAAGGTCAGCCGGATTGCTGCGGTGTGCAAGCGTCACGAGACGCCGATGGTGGCGGCGGCGCTGCAATTCCCAGCAGCTCACCCGACCGTAGCGAGCGTCATACCGGGGGCGCTCAACGCTGACCACGTCGAAGCGAATGTCGCTGCGTTCAACGTTCCGATTCCGCAACAACTCTGGTCAGACCTGAAAGACGAAGGTCTACTGCGCAGGGACGCACCGACGCCGGGTCCAACAACTAGTGCACACTCGACGACGAACAAGGATTGATGATGGCTCTTCGCTCAACACACTGGTTCTCGAACCCCGACAACCCGGCAATGACGGCGCTCTACCTCGAGCGCTATCTCAACTACGGGCTGACCCGAGAGGAGTTGCAGTCCGGCAAGCCCATCATCGGTATCGCTCAGACCGGCAGTGATCTGTCGCCCTGCAACCGGCATCACATCGAGCTGGCCAAGCGCGTGCGTGATGGGATTGTTGCTGCGGGAGGTATCTGCTTCGAGTTCCCGGTGCACCCCATTCAAGAGACGGGCAAGCGCCCGACCGCCTCGCTCGATCGGAACCTTGCCTACCTCGGTTTGGTCGAGGTGCTGTATGGCTACCCGCTGGACGGGGTTGTGCTCACGATCGGTTGCGACAAGACGACGCCCGCCCTGCTCATGGGTGCTGCCACCGTGAACATTCCGGCGATTGCGCTGTCAGTCGGTCCGATGCTCAACGGCTGGGACGGCGAAGAACGCTCTGGATCGGGCATGGTCATCTGGAACGCTCGCCAGAAGATGGCGGTTGGTGAGATCGACGCCGAGGAATTCATGCGGCTTGCGGCTGGCGCTGTTCCATCCGTGGGTTACTGCAACTCGATGGGGACCGCCAGCACGATGAACTGTCTGGCCGAGGCGCTGGGCATGCAACTACCCGGGTCCGCAGCGATCCCGGCCCCCTATCGTGAGCGTGGCCAGGTTGCCTACCTGACCGGCAGGCGCATTGTCGACATGGTTCACGAGGACTTGACGCCGTCGAAGATCATGACCCGGGAAGCGTTCGAGAACGCGATCGTTGTGAACTCGGCGATCGGCGGCTCGACCAATGCACCGATTCATCTGAACGCGGTCGCCGCCCAGATGGGGGTGCCGCTCGACAACGACGATTGGGATCGGATCGGCCACGCCGTGCCGCTGATCGTCGACATGCAACCGTCGGGCACCTACCTGGGCGAGGACTTCCACCGAGCCGGCGGGCTTCCAGCGGTCCTTGGATCGTTGCTCGGTGCCGATGCCCTGCCACACCCCGACGCAATGACCGTCAGCGGCACGCCGATGGGTGAGGTCTACGCCGGTATCTCACCCTCGAACGACCGCGTGATTCGCTCGACTGACTCGCCACTGAAAGAGAACGCCGGGTTCCTCAACCTCGGTGGGAACATCTGGGACAGCGCCATCATGAAGACATCGGTGATCTCCGACGGGTTTCGAGAGCGGTATCTGTCAGACCCCGACGATCCTGACGCGTTCGTCGGGCGAGCGATCGTGTTCGACGGGCCAGAGCACTATCACGACGCGATCGACGATCCGTCGCTCGAGATCGATGACACCTGCATTCTCATCGTTCGAGGTGCTGGGCCCATCGGCTACCCGGGGGGTGCCGAAGTGGTCAACATGCAGCCTCCGGCCGCGCTCATCGCGCAAGGTTGCACCGAGTTGCCCTGCATCGGCGACGGTCGCCAGTCGGGCACGTCGGGCTCGCCGTCGATTCTCAACGTGTCGCCTGAAGCTGCGGCCATGGGTGGTTTGGCGATCGTGCAAACGGGTGACGAGATACGAGTTGACCTGTTGCAGCGCCGTGTCGACCTCCTCGTCGATGACGAAGAGATCGCCGCCCGTCTACAGGCGCTCGCCGACTCGGGAGGCTATGCGTATCCCGCCGATCAGACACCGTGGCAACAGATCCAGCGTGGCCAGGTCGAGCAGTTCGACAAGGGCATGGTGCTGCGAGGCGCCGCAGACTTCCAGCGCATCGCCCAGACCATGGGGATCCCGCGCGACAACCACTGAGCGACTCGCACACAAACCGTTGACAGCCCGCCGAGATGCACACGAACCGTTGGTGAGCAACGGTTGGATTGCGTCTCGAAGTGCCGGCAACGGTTTCTGTGTATCTCAACTTCAGCAGTTCAGCTTGGGAAGCTCCCGGAAGGGTCGACCATCGCAGGCCGTTGACCAGGGTTTCCCTGGTCAGGACCTGTGTAGAGGGCTCGGCCTGGACCCCGCTGATGACCGCCCAGAACCCCTGTTCTCGGTTACTCTAGGGACGCTCTAGGCACGAACCTTGGTGGTCGGAGTTGGTCGTTTGGCGGTCTACCCGTCGATTACTTGGAAGACTCGTGGGCTCCAGAACATACAGTCGTACTGGTCGTCGCCGTACGGCTCGAGGAGGCCGAGATCGACGAGGGCGGTGATTGCGTCGCGGTTGGCTTGGTTGGAGCGGCCATGGCGTCGGTTCGAGAATTCCATCGTGCAACATTTGTGTTGCTACAGAAGTGGCCCGTACGAGGCCATGCCCGCAACCGACAACGAACCGACCGTCGTGCGGGTCGACGCCTGCGACTTTCGTGGCGCGTGCGCCGGGATTCGCACGCAGGACTCCTGGTGGCCGGCTGCGTTGGTTGTCTGGCAAGGGCGCGCGCACTCCAGGTTGTCTAACCGCAGGCAGGCTGGAGAGGCCCGTCGCCGGGGACCAGACGGTCCCACTCGACTTGGGTGAGATCGCGGCTGACGATCTCACAAGCTCGTTTGATCCACTGTTCTGGGTCGAGCGGGATTTGGAGCACTCGGCCCGAAGACGCGACCCAGACCGAGTCACTGGCCTCGTCGTACCACGATGGAGAAGATCCGCGCACGCTCCCGGAGCCGTCCCACACAAAGGTGGGAAGACCGCCGCCATCGACATCCCAGATCCTGACTGTACCGTCGAACGTCGTGACGACAAGCACCTCGCCTCCACGGGCAAAGGCGACGTTGCCCACATCGCCCGACTGAGCGAGGCCGCGAGTGTCCTCGGTGGCGAGATCGATGATGAATGCGCCGGTTCCGCCACCAACGGCGAGTCGTCCGGTCGTTTCGTCGATCGTGATCGTGCTCGCGAAGGGGATGCCCGTGTCGAAGGCGGACTGTTCGCGACCTTCGGGGTCGATCGTTCGCAAGAGACCTTCCTCGTCGAGCACGAACAGGCCGCCATTTGGGGATGGATGAACGGCCTGGATCGCTGGATACGACACCGAGAACAGAACCTGTGGCGTACCGGAAGCGAGGTCGATCAGATATGCATCGCTGTCCTGCCCGAGTTCGGCAGCGATGAGACCCAGGCGGTTACCGAACAAGGCGTTTGTCTTTTCCGCTGCCTGGTCGCCGTCGAGATCGATCGTGGCCGCGATCGCTCCGTCTTCCCAGCGAGTGACCTGGTTTTCGAAGCCGATCATCCAAAGTCCGGTTTCATCGGGGTTGACAGCCAACGGAGCGAGGAGCCCGAGCTCGGGGTCGACCAATGGAGCGGACGTACGCTCGCCCGTCGTGAGGTTGATAACCGATGGGGCGTTCGGTATCTCGACGGCACCGACCCACCCGGGAGTGAAGTGGGTTCTGGCCAGTCGGTCGACCACGTGAGAGACGGTGACCAACGCGCTGCCAGTGAGGTCGAAGGTTTCCAGACGGTTGTTTGCGGTCAGCGTCGTGATGTGGCCGTTGGGACTGATGACCGATTGGGTCACGTTGCGGAGCTCGATCGGGTCGCCGATTGGCCCAGAACGTCGGTCGAGAATCTCTGCTTGCCCGGCCGAGACGACGAGAAGGAGACCATCTGGTCGGACTTCCATGTCGACGACTCGCGAGGTGGCCAGAGTTTTGACCGTTCCGACGATGTCTCCGCTGTCGAGGTCGAATGTCGTGATCACGTTGTCGAACCCCGCAGCCATGAGCTCGGAGGCCGCGTCATCGAACGAGAGCTTCGAGATCGCAGCATCAGTTTGAATTCTCGAGAGTTCAAGACCGCTCTCGGTGTCGACGATCCGGATGAGTCCGCTTCCGTCTTCGGGGAACAAGGAGGCGACTGCGAGCCGTGAGCCGTCTCGGCTGAGTTGGTGCTGTGTGGGGGTGCCTTCACTGAAGATGGGCTCACCGACGAGTTCGCCCGTTACGACATTCAGGAGGACGCCCGCCGGTGCGCCATCGATGAAGGTACCGAAGAGCACCTGTTGTGAGGGTGTGATCCCAGACTCCATGAGGACCGGTGCATCGATCTGAATTTCCGTCCAAGTCCCGCCTGCAGGGCTCGACCACAGCGAGGCGCCGTCGGGGGTTCTCGCCCAGCGATGTCCGGTCGCTGGGTCGAGGTCCCACTCGACACAAGGTGCCGGTGGCTCGTCATAGACGGTGATCTCGAGCGTCAGGTTGTCGCGGGTTGCTAACCGCCCTTCGAACAACCCTGTGACGACCAGCTCACCGGAGGCGGACCTGACAATCTGGCATTCTTCGCCCTCTCGGAGCTGGAGCGGTGTCGACGAGATGCGGTTGGGAATCGTGCTGGAACCAACCGCATTGAGCACAGCGCGCTCAGTCGCGGTGCCCGGTGCGCGACGGTTGGCTTCAAGCGCCAAGAGAATGGCCAACTCGGGGTTGTCGACAGCTTGTGCTGCGGACGTGCTGATCAGCGTTGCGAGCTCTGCGTCCGCTGCCGAGGCCTGCGCGTTGTTGCGTTGGCTCAATGCCACACCACCGGCGATCAGCGCGACGACCAGTGCGATGCCAGTGGCGGTCACGAGACGCCGGAGTCGACGGAGGCGGTGGACGTCGGCATGGCGGCTAGCGCTCACTGCGGCCACGCTTGAAGCG
Source organism: Acidimicrobiales bacterium (assembly GCA_048550155.1). Taxonomy (GTDB): domain Bacteria; phylum Actinomycetota; class Acidimicrobiia; order Acidimicrobiales; family SZUA-35; genus JABDIY01. The sequence continues at coordinate 6,621 of JBLYYW010000200.1, forward strand.
AGGAAGCCGCGCTCGGCGGCGGTCAGGCGCAACGGGGGACGATCGATCCAGCCGGCGTACCTGTCGGTTTGGCCCTCCGGAAGGAGGAAGGCGGGGTCCTCGTCGTGCTCGCGCCAAGTCGCCGCGAAACGGTTCAGCGATCGCTGCGCCTGCACGTCGACGCGGGTGTGGTCAATCCATTCTGCGAGTCGACGCCACTCGGTCAGCAATGACTCATGAGCGATCTCGACGGTCGCGCTCCTCGTCACCGGGTCGTGATCGAAACTGAGCAGACGATGTCGACCGAACGTGTCGAGGATGTCGGGTGCATGACTTGCTCCTGGGCCTGTCAGCTCCTTGACGAGTACTCGCCGTCTCGTGACGGGTGTGCCGTCGCCGAGCGAGACGAGGCGTAAGAACACGTCACGGATCTGCGTACGGGCTTGATCCTCGAAACCGTCGTGAACGTTCTCGGCGGTCTGTACGAGCGCTCCTGCTACGCCACCGATCGCGAGGTAGGCCGCGGCATCGATCGAGGTGCCCACACGATGCTCGAACAGTTCGGTCAGGGCGTGTTGGAGGAGTGGGAGCGCAGATGCCTGGCCCATCACGTCAGAGACGATCTCGGGCACGAGCCCGGCCTCGAAGGTGACCCCAGCCGCCGCCGCTGGTGCAACCGTGGCCTGTTCGAGCTCGGCGGCAGTCATCGGAGTGATGAGTTCGCTCGAGTGGCGGAGCAGCTCACCGAACGCCTGGTGACGCAGCGGCCGCTCGTAGTGATCAGCGCGCAGCGTCGCGATGATCTTGATCGGCGAGTGAGCGTCGTCGGCCACCGCGGCCAGTGCATCGAGGAACGCATCGGCATCTTCGGCCGACGAGTGGGTGAACAGTTCTTCGAGTTGATCGACCAGCAGGAGGAGGTGGGCATCGGGCTCCGGCAGCAGTCGAGCGGTCGGCCCAGTGATCCCTTCGAGGCGAAGATGCTCTGCCAGGCCCGGCGTGTCTTGGACGGCAACGCTTCGCAATGCGAGGGCGAGCGAAGCGAACGGGTCGTTGCCCGGTGTCATCGTCGCGTGGAACCACTGATCGGCATCACCGATCGCGTCACGTCGAACCGCTGGCAGAACCCCGGCGCGCACCACACTCGACTTACCGGCACCGCTCGGGCCGACGAGCACGATGAGGCGGCCTTGCACGCCAGCTGCTCCCAAGCGAGCCACGATCCGCTCGACCAGGCGCTCACGGCCGAAGAATCGCCCAGCGTCGCGTTCCTGGAACGCTTGCAAACCCACGTATGGGTTCTCGATGCGGGCGGCGAGCGGTACTCCCGGACCGTGACCGAATGCCTCGCGCAGATGGTGAGCGAATCGCTCCGGTCCGTCGTATCGAGACAACCGGTCGGCGTCGCTGCCGCGAGCGAGAACGGCTGCGACCGGCGCTGCGTTTGCTGCGTCGGCATCGACTGACCGCACCACGTGTTGAGCGATCATCGCCAGCGAGAAGGTATCGGAGCGTTCGGTTGCTTCGGCGCCGGTCTGCTGTTCGGGGGCTGCGAAGGGCGTGGGCAACATCGAAGCGGACATCGCGAAGTCGGCCACCGACGCGTTGCCGTCGGTATCGAGCAGGATGTTCGTCGGTTTCAGATTGCCGTGGACAACACCGAGGCGATGTGCGGCACCGAGTGCCTCGGCGACGTGGTCGATCACCCGGAGCGCGTCGTCGAGTGAGAGTTCGGCTCGCTCGAGCGCTGCTTGCAGGCTGCCCTTAGTGAACAGCGGCATCGTGACGTACGCAGCTCCGGGCTGTCGCCATCGGTCGATGGTGGCCACGATTCGAGGATGGTCGAGTGCTTGAGCGAGCTGAGTCTCGGTGTCGAACTGACGGATGAATTCTGGGTCGTCGGCGATCTCGGGGCGGATCACCTTGAGTGCCAGCTCCCGGCCTGCTGACGGCTCGTAGACAGTATGTACGACCCCACGCGGTCCCACGCCGATGCGCTCACGGAGTTCGTGCCCGCGCACCCCGGCGACGGTCGCGGCGGTTGGCGCTGAGCCAGCCGAGACCAGGACGCGTTCGCCGAGGCTGAGTGTCGGATCATCGAGCACGATGCGTTCCTCGAGCGCGGACAAGTCGGCCGACGGATCGAGACCCAGCTCATCGCGCAGCGTCCTGCGATAGGTGCCGAACGCTCGCAACGCCTCGCCTTGACGGCCCGATCGGTGGAGCGCCACCATCATGTGTGCGGCCAGGCGTTCGCGCAGCGGGTTCAGTCGGGTCAGGCTCTCCAATTCGCTGACCAGTTCGCGTGTCGAGCCGGAGCGCAGGTCGGCATCGATGCGATCCTCGACCGCAGCCAGTCGCAGCTCCTCGAGTCGGGCGATCTCGGTCTGTGCGAACTCGTCGTAGACGAACTCTTCGAACGCTCGCCCTTTCCACAGCGCAAGTGCTTCGTGGAACACGAGTGAGGCGGCCGCCGGATCGACATCGAGGAGCCGTCGGCCTTCTTCGGTCAGTGATTCGAACCGTTTGGCGTCGATCGCATCCGGATCGGTGACGAGCATGTATCCCGGTGAACTGGTGACCACAACTGTGCTGTTGGCACCTTTGGGGCGATCCGGGTCGAGAGCGGATCGAAGTTTCGAAATGTTGACCCACAGCACGTTCTGGGGCTGCTTCGACGCTCCATTTGCCCAGAGTTCGTCGATCAGCTGGTCGGTCGACACGACGTGGTTTGCGTTCGCGAGCAGCATTGCCAACAGTGCTCGTTCTTTGCGGGCGCCGAGTTGGATCTCGTCGTCGCCCAGACGGACGCGCAGGCGGCCCAGCAGGTCATATCGCAGCACAGGTTCTCCCTTCCAAGCTTCGTTTTGCATGCCGACGTTGGAACATGTGCTCGACTTTGCGCCTCAGACCTTTCAGGCACCTTAGGCCGTGCCCTGGGAGCGCCAAAATGCGTGTTCTCGAAAGGCTGGCAGCGAATTATGTGGGCTGAAAGGTGATGTGGCGATGGTGGATTCCAGGTTCCGAACGGTTCGGAACCGGAGGAGGAACCACCATGAAGCGATCTCAGATCATCAGCCACGCAGCCGTGCTTGCAGTATTCGCCATTGCGGCCGCCGCGTGCGGGAGCGCCGAGTCGAGCGCGCCGTCTACAGTCGGTGCGGCACAAGACACGGCGACCTCAGCGGCACAAGACACGGCGACCTCAGCGCCCGAACCAGTGGCAACCCAGGCCGACTGTCCCGATGCTGGGCAGGTTGCTGTCGGTTTGCAGACCGGATCGATCACCTCGGGCGACGTCGAGTACGACTACCAATGGACCGTTCCGAGCAGCTATGACGGCTCACCGCTTCCGGTCGTGCTCGACTTTCACGGCCTCGGAAGCAATGGCGAACAACAAGGGACATTCGTCGGGTGGCCAGCACTCGCCGAAATCGAGGGATTCATCGCTGTCCAACCAAGTGGGCCGCCGCTCTCGCTCAGCATCCCGCATGGATGGGAGGTTCCCCAGTTCGACATCGACCCCGAAGACAAGGACAAGAGAGACGACGTTGCGATGGTCGTCGACCTGCTCGGGCACCTCGCTGCGAACGTCTGTATCGACGCCGACCGCATCTATTCCACGGGATTCTCGATGGGTGCCATGTTCACGTCGACTCTCGTCTGTGAACTCGGTGACGTCATCGCCGCCGCAGTAACGGTCGCTGGCTTGAACCACCATGATGAGTGCGACCCCATTCGGCCGGTCCCGTTCCTGGCATTCCACGGCACTGCCGACAACGTCACCCCCATGAATGGCTCGAAGATCTTTCCGGAAGGCAGTCCCGAACGTCAGTTCTTCGAGTTCGAGCAGATCATGCCCGACGAGCTGGGGCAGTTCGCCGACGACTTCGGTTGCACCGACTCGGTCGACTCCTCCGTCTCGGACTCGGTGACACTCACGAGCTACATCGGCTGCAACGACGACGTCGAGATCGGCTTCTACACCATCGAGGGCGGTGGGCACACGTGGCCCGGTTCGGTCGTCTTCGCCGAGACCCCAGGGACCGGGTTCACGACGATGGAAATCGACGCACGCTCGATCGCCTGGGACTTCTTCGAACGTCAGTCGCTTTCAAGCTGACTGCTACGTTTCCGTAACGTCAGCGCAATCGGTCTCGGTTATTCAGCCCCAACGCTGCACGCACGTCGAGGTCGGCCTGCGAGTCGACCTAGGCTGCGTGTACGCGTCGTCGCGTGATCCTGGCGATCGTGTGGCAACCGCTGGTGCTCCTCGGCGTCGACGAAGTCGTCAATCCGGTTCGCCCGGTTTCAGAACCCGCAGCTAGTTGTATTGACCACGGACGTTGTTAGCGCGGGTCCACCTGTGAGTTGAGCCTCCCGGGGAGGCTGTGGTTATTCGACCAACTACAGCGCCGGGA
>JBLYYW010000201.1:0-4259 GCA_048550155.1 Acidimicrobiales bacterium
CGTGCAGGTCACCGAGCCCGGTTCGTGGAGCGACGAGGAACGAGGAGCGAGAACACGAACAGGAAGGGCGAGAGACCGTGAACGGCCCCCGGAGGGAGAATCAGACCAATTCGATCTTGGCCATCGGGGCGTTGTCACCTTGGCGAGGGCCGAGCTTGATGATGCGGGTGTAGCCGCCGGGACGGTCGGCGTAACGGGGACCGATCTCGTCGAACATCTTGGTGGTCATCTCGACATCGCCCAGGTAGCTGAGCACCTGTCGGAACTTGTGCAAATCCTTGGTCTTGGACTTGGTGATGAGGCGTTCAGCGACGGGTCGCATGGCCTTGGCCTTGGCCTCGGTGGTCACGATGCCCTCGGCCGCGATGAGCGAGGCCACGAGGTTCGCCATCATCAGCTTCTGGTGGGAAGCTGATCCGCCGAAGCGGCGGGTCTTGCGGGGTTTACCTGGCATTGGTCGTTCCTTCTTCTACGAAGATCGGGTTCTAGAGCCGGCCGGTGCGCAACGACAGGCCACGCTCTTCGAGCTTCTCAATAACTTCGTCGAGAGACTTCTGGCCGAAATTGGTGATGGCCAGCAGGTCGTCTTCGGACTTGGTGAGCAATTCACCGACGCTGTTCACCTGGGCACGCTTCAGGCAGTTGCGGGGACGCTCTGAGAGCTCGAGGTCCTCGATCGGGAGGTCCAGATCGGGGGAACCGGTTGCGGTCGCGGGTGCTTCCCCGAGGGTCAGGCCCTCTGGCTCGTCACTCATCTCTTCGACGAGCTGCACCAGGGTGCGCATCGTGGCACCGGCCGACGCCAAGGCGTCGCGTGGTGTCATGGAACCGTCGGTCTCGATCTCGAGGATGAGACGGTCGTAGTCGGTGCTCATTTCAACCCGAGTCGCCTCGACGTTGATGGAAACTCGTCGAACTGGCGAGAAGATTGCGTCGACAGGGATGACACCGATCGTGCTGGAGGTGCCTGCTTTCATGCTGCTCTGCCAGCCTCGACCTTTTTCAACGGTGAGGTCGATCGCAAGGCGACCCTTGCTGTCGAGCTTGGCGAGGTGGGCGTCGCCGTTCAAAATCTCGACCTCTGGTGGGCAAGAAATGTCGCCGGCTGTCACATCTCCGGCTCCCTTGGCGTCGAGCCGCAGCGAAATCGGCTCCTCGGACTCGCTGGTCAGAACGACATCCTTGACGTTCAAGATGATGTCGGTGACGTCTTCAACGACACCCTCGATGGTGTCGAACTCGTGAAGCGCAGCGTCGAACCGAACACTGGTGACGGCTGCACCCGGAATCGAGGACAGAAGGGTACGACGGAGTGAGTTACCGAGCGTGTGGCCAAAACCGGGCTCGAGCGGACCGATCGCAAATCGGCCGGTGGTGCCTTCGCCGTCGTCGAGTTGCTCAACGGTGGGACGCTGAATAATGAGCATCGAGTCTGCTGTCCTTTGGTAAGAGGTTTGGGGAGTGGGAGAGTTACTTGCTGTACAGCTCGACGATGAGCTGCTCACGGATCGGAATGTCGATCTGCTCGCGGAGGGGCTCGCCATACACCTTCACGGCGTAGGCGTGGTCGCCTTTTTCAAGCCACGCGGGCGGGGTGCGATCGAGGACGTCGACGTTCCACTGCAGGATGGCGTTTTCGCGTGATCCTTGCTTGACCTCGATGACATCGCCTTTGCGAACGCGGTAGGAGGGAACGTTTACCCGTGAGCCGTTGACGGTGACGTGGCCGTGGCTGACAAACTGACGAGCCTGGGGGCGGGTGGCGCAGATACCGGCGCGGTACATCACGTTGTCGAGTCGAAGCTCGAGCAGCTGAAGCATGTTCTCGCCGGTGACGCCGCCGCGTCGGTTTGCTTCGTCGTACACCTTGCGGAACTGCCTCTCGGTAAGTCCGTAGGAGAACCGTGCCTTCTGCTTCTCCTGAAGCTGCACCAGGTACTCGGAGTTGGAGTTGGGGCGACGACGTGTCCGACCGTGCACGCCGGGCGGGTAGGGACGCTTCTCGAGTGCGAGAGCTTCGCCTCTGGTTCCGAAAATGTTGGTGCCGAGGCGACGAGAGACTCGTGCTCGGGGTCCGGTATAGCGGCTCATGTCTTCTGACTCCTCAGACCCGGCGGCGCTTCGGTGGGCGACAACCGTTGTGGGGCACCGGAGTGACGTCCTTGATGCCGGTTACTTCGATACCTGTGTTCTGAAGTGAACGAATGGCGGTCTCACGGCCCGAACCGGGGCCCTTGACCTGTACGTCGACCTTGCGAACACCGTGTTCCATCGCCCTACGGGCGGCCGCCTCGGCGGCCATCTGGGCCGCATACGGAGTGGACTTGCGGGAACCCTTGAAACCCACGTTGCCAGACGACGCCCATGACAGCACGTTGCCTTCTTGATCTGAGATCGCAATGATCGTGTTGTTGAAGCTCGAAGAGATGTGGGCCATCCCGTGAGTGACGTTCTTGCGTTCCCTGCGACGGGGCTTACGCCCGCCTTTTCCCGGCTTCGCCATCTCTAACTCGCTTTCTTCTTGCCAGCGACGGTGCGCTTGGGACCCTTGCGGGTCCTGGCATTGGTTTGGGTGCGCTGACCACGGACCGGCAGACCGCGACGGTGGCGGAGACCCTGGTAGCAGCCGATCTCCATCTTGCGTTTGATGTCTTGGTTGACCTCGCGACGGAGGTCACCTTCGGTCTTTGTGTTGGCATCGATCCAGGCACGGATGCTCAAGATCTCGGCCTCGGTGAGGTCCTTGACCCGGGTGGCCGGGTTGACACTGGTTGCCTCGACGATCTGGTTTGCAGTCGAACGACCGATTCCGAAAACATACGTGAGAGCGATATCGACCCGCTTCTCGCGGGGGATGTCTACACCGGCGATACGCGCCATGTTCTAGCCTTGCCTCTGCTTGTGGCGGGGGTTGGTGCACAGCACCCTCACCCGACCGTTCCTCTTGATGACTTTGCAGTTGTCACAAATTGTCTTGACGCTTGCTTTGACCTTCATGGCCTGAATCCTTCTTGGTGACCGAGAGCATCCCGCACTGACGTGGGTTCGCTCCGGGTGCGGTGGGTGGAGCCTTACTTGTACCGATAGGTGATGCGGCCCCGAGTCAGGTCGTAGGGAGTGAGCTCCACTTGGACCTTGTCACCAGGCAGAATACGGATGTAGTGCCTCCGCATCTTTCCCGATATGTGGCCGAGAACCTCGTGCCCGTTGTCCAGCTCAACCTTGAACATGGCATTGGGCAACGATTCTTTGACTGTGCCTTCCAGCACGATTGCATCATCTTTGGACAGAGTGCTCCTCCTACGCGAGACCGACCGACCATGCTAACGCCGCCCCTACACCATTCCGACGGAAATTTCATGATTCCGCCCCGGGTTTCGTTATTGCCGCGCTCGGACCCTTCCGGGGGCGGTCCGTGCCCTTTGTGTGAGAGCCTCCAGGCCCGACTCGGTCTAGACGACGGTTGCGCCGAGCAATGAGCCGACCGCGAAGGTGGCTGCGCAGGCAGCTGCGGCCAGTATCACCTGGCGAGCGGCGGTGCGGAAGGCCGACCTTTTCGTAAACGAGGCCAACGCAACACCCACCGCAGCCGAGGCGCCAAGCCCAACCAGCACTGAATAGATGGTGGCAGTGTTGCCCTCTGTGAAAAACCATGGGAGCAGGGGTAGGAGCGCACCGATTGCGAACGCAACGAACGAGGAGACCGATGCGAGGACCGGATTGCCGACTTCGTCGGGATTGACGCCGAGCTCCTCACGGGCGTGGACCTCCAACGCCACCTCGGGGTCGGCCATGACAGCCTTAGCGATATCCCTTGCTTGTTCGGGGTCTACACCCCGTGACTCGTAAATCTTGGCCAGTTCCCGAGTTTCTGCCCCGGGATTGGTTGCCAGTGACTCTCGTTCTCGCTCCAGTTCACGCTCCACGAGCTCGGCCTGGGCTTTCATCGATACGTATTCGCCTGCAGCCATGGACGCCGCACCGGCCAGGAGACCGCTGAGACCAGCGATGACCACACTGCTGCCACCCTCGGCCGCTGCTGCGACACCCAGGATCAACGCAACGTTTGAAACCAGCCCGTCACTGACGCCGAAGATCGCGGCCCGTTCCGCTCCACCCTGCACATCACGATGAACGTGCACCATGTGGGAGTGGCTGTGATCGAGATCGTGCGCCATGGCCCAATCCTAGAGCCGGGTTGGCAGGACAGGTGCGTCGAGAAGACTCCTGCGCGGTGGCCGAAGCGACCCGAAGTGAAG
>JBLYYW010000202.1:0-3974 GCA_048550155.1 Acidimicrobiales bacterium
CGGCCTCGGTGAGCAGGAACTCACTCATGCGGCTGCCGATTTGATCGGCGACGATGCTCGAGTTGCCGGTGGCAATGTTTCCGAACGGGCCGGTGTGGACCAGGGCCGGGGTGTTCTCCAACGTCTGCATCAAGTTGGGCTTGATCGCTTCGCTGAGGATGACGGCCATCGAGCCGGCGGCGCCGATGTCTTCAGCCGTAACGGGATCTCCGGATGTGGTGTAGCCAACAACGATCCGCCCCAGTCGGGCCCGGAGGTCCTTGAGCCCGGTGCACAACGCAAGGGCCGCCATCACCTCGGACGCCGCAGTGATGTCGAAACCGGTTTCACGGGGAATTCCATCGAGACGTCCGCCCAAGCCGACGACGATGTTACGCAGCGCTCGATCGTTCACATCGAGCACGCGACGCCAGGAGATGTTGTGAAGGTCGAGACCTGCGTCGTTGCCATGGAACAGGTGGGCGTCGACCATTGCCGAGCACAAGTTGTGGGCCGCGGTCACTGCATGCATGTCGCCGGTGAGGTGGAGATTGAAGAGCTCCATCGGTACGACTTGGCTGTAACCACCACCCGCGGCGCCACCCTTGATGCCGAAGGTCGGCCCCATCGAGGGCTGACGGATGGCGATCGTGGCACTCGATCCGATGTGCTGAAAGGCCTGACCCAGACCGACGGTCGTGGTGGTCTTGCCCTCGCCGAGGGGCGTAGGTGTGATGGCCGAGACCACGACGTACTTGGCCTGTGGCCGATCTTGCATCGCGGGGATCGCTTCAAGGCTGATCTTGGCCGCTCCGACTCCGTACGGTTCGAGATATTCGGTCGGTATGCCCGACTGCGACGCGATTTCCTCAAGGGGTTTGAGGTTCGCACCTTTGGCAATCTCTAGGTCCGAGGGGAAGGCCACAGCGGCTCGCTTTCATCGTGGTTACAGCTTCTAACTCGCTCGTTAGAGTCTGTCATCGGACATCGTCCGAGTCTGTCAAAACCGGCTCATTCCCGCATTGTGGAAGAGTTCCACTCTGTGAGAAATCATGCAAGATTGGCAGCTTAAACCACTCACCCAAAACGTCAAGCCTTGTCCCGGGATTGGGGACTCAGATTGTGGCGACAGGTCAGCTGCGCTGCGTTCCGACCTTCAGTTCGTTGAACGGCACGCCCCGGTCCACCGAAATGTCGCGCGGAAGCCCGAGGACCCGGTCGCCGATGATGTTCTTCTGAATCTCGTCGGTGCCTCCGGCGATCGAGGACTGGAACGAGTTGAGGGTGTACCGGGCGAGCTCGAACCCGTCTGGCTCAGCGCCATCGGTAGTCCAGGCCATCGATGCAGGGCCTCGCATGTTCATCAGGACCTCCCGCATGCGCCAATGAATCTTGGATCCGAACAGCTTGCCCAACGATCCGCCCGGCCCGGGAGCTTTGCCGGCCTTCATCTCGGCTCGGGTTCGGATGGCCATCAGCGCCTTGGTGGTCTCCATGCTGTAGATCTCCATCATCTGCTGGCGTAGGACCGGATTGTCGAGTTGGCCGTTGTCCCGGGCCGCCGCCTTGAGCAGCTTGAACACCGGGTGGTTGATCTTGCCCCCGCCCACGGTCCCGATCGCTACTCGTTCGTACATCAACATGGCGGTGGCTTGGTTCCAGCCGTTGTTCTCTTCCCCCAGCAGGTGGTCAGCGGGGATGCGGGCGTCACTGAAGAACACCTCGTTGAAGTGTCGGCCGCCGTCGATCTGGTGGATGGGGCGGATCTCTACCCCAGGTGCCGTCATCGGGACGATGAACATCGAGATTCCGGCGTGTTTCACCGCCTCAGGGTTGGTGCGAGCGATCAACACGCCGTAGTCGCTTTTGTGGGCGAGCGTTGTCCAGACCTTCTGCCCGTTGAGGATCCACTCGTCGCCGTCTCGTTCGGCCCTGGTCTGAAGACTGGCGACGTCAGAACCGGCTCCGGGTTCGGAGAACATCTGACACCACAGCGTGGCGCCCGAGATGATGTCGGGCATGAACGTCTTCTTCTGGTCGTCGGTGCCGAAGTCGTTGAGCACTGGAAGACACATCCCGTGGCTGATGATGAACTCGGTACCCATGAACGGATAGTTGGCCGATTCCTCTCGGAAGATCCGATCGTGGGCCTTGGTCAGCCCGGCCCCACCGAACTCGGCCGGGTAGGTGGTGCCCCCCAGGCCGGCGTCGGCCAGCTTCCCATAGAACCTGCGGGCGTCGTCGTAGGACGGGTTGGCGACCGTGTTGGACTCGAGAAACTCGCGAACCCTGGACCGGTATTCCTCAGCATCTGTGGGGGAGAGTGTGGCGGAGTTGGGAGTGGTGTCTGCTGCCATGAAGTTGACTGTAGTGTGACAAACTGTATAGTGCCATACAGTCATGAGCTCGAACCCCAGCCAAGTAACTGAGCGTGAGCAAGGGGCATCGGAGCTGGAGCGGTATCCCTGGCACCGGGTGGAGAGCACATTGATGGCTACCGCCCGCTGCATCCGCACGGCCTACGATTCAGCGTTCGCAGTCCTTGATCTCAACCTGACGTCGGCCAGTTTGTTGATGTACGTCGTGGAGCAGGGCGGGACCTCCCAAACCGCGTTGGCCGACGTGGTCGATGTTGGTCGGGCCGCCGCCGGCGCCATCGTGGATCGGCTGTCCGACCGTGGCCTGGTGGAACGTCGGGCCGACGAACAGGACCGCCGGGTCTGGCTGGTGGAGGCCACCGCCGATGGCAAGGAAATGGCGGGCCGAATCAGTGCCATAGACCGCCAGGTCGGTGGCCAACTGCGAAACGGAATAGACAGAAGCGAGCGGCAGTTGCTCGCAAGTGTGCTGCTCCGGATGCAAACCAATCTGCTCGGCGACGAGCACCACAGAACTCACACTTCAGAACAGAGCTAGGAGTAATCATGGAAATGCAAGAAGCAGTCATCGTCGATGCGGTGCGCACGCCGGCCGGAAAACGAAACGGGATGTTGTCGGGTTGGCACCCGGCGTCGCTGGCAGGACACGTGCTGAAGGCTCTGGAAGAGCGCAACGGCATCGACCCTGAGATCATCGACGACGTGATCATGGGGTGCGTTTCCCAGGTCGGTGAACAAACGTTCAACATCGGACGAAATGCGGTCCTAGCTGCTGGCTGGCCCGAGTCCGTGCCCGCCACCACCGTTGATCGGCAATGCGGATCGTCCCAACAGGCAGTCCACTTCGCCGCCCAAGGTGTGATGTCGGGCGCCTACGACGTTGTCGTGGCCGCCGGGGTCGAGGCCATGAGCCGGGTCCCGATGTTGTCGTCGATGGGGACTGATCTCGGGTTCCCCTTTCCCGAAGAGGTGCAGGACCGCTACGCCGAAACCGGGCTTCCGCCCCAAGGCATCGGGGCCGACATGATCGCCGACGAGTACGGCATCACCCGCGAGGACCTCGATCGGTTCGCAGCCGAGAGCCAACGTCGCGCCGCGGTCGCCACCGAAGAAGGTCGATTCGAAAATGAGATCATTCCGGTGCCGGTGACCGTCGATGGCGAGACCACCATGATGACCAAGGACGAAGGCATCCGAGAGGGAACAACGGCGGAGAAGCTGGGCACCCTCAAGCCGGCGTTCAAAGAAGATGGCCGCATCACTGCCGGCAACTCGAGCCAGATCAGCGACGGTGCATCAGCGGTTCTGATCATGAGCGCCGCAAAGGCAAAGGAGCTGGGGCTCAAGCCGCGGGCTCGTTTCCACAGCTTTGCGGTTGTCGGAACCGATCCGGTGACCATGCTGAAGGGCCCGATCCCCGCTACGGAGAAAATTCTCGATCGCTCCGGCCTCTCGATGGACGACATCGATCTGTTCGAAGTCAACGAGGCGTTTGCGTCGGTCGTTCTGGCGTGGCAGAAAGAGCACGACGCCAACCTCGACAAGTCAAACGTGAACGGCGGTGCGATCGCTCTCGGTCACCCACGGGGCTGTTGGGGAACCAAGCTGATGTCGACG
>JBLYYW010000203.1:0-5806 GCA_048550155.1 Acidimicrobiales bacterium
GATAGGCGAGGGCAGCTTCCATGTGGTCGCTGTTCTCGAAGTGCTGGGCAGAGGAGAAGTAGGCCGGCTCGATGATGCTGCCCTGGTTCGAGAGCGCAGCTGCCATGTCGTACATGCCGTGGACGGCGATCGAGTCGAACTTCCGGGCTCGCACGATCTCCCGACGCTGCGCCTGGACTGCCGTCATCGACCTGCCTTGCGCCGCGTACTCCTCGACCCCGGTGTCGTACTCACTCATCGAGCTCTTCCCCCGCGCTGCCAACCTGGTGAATCGCCATCATCAACCGATTCCTTGGGCCCTGCTGCTCGTTGGGGTGTGCCGGTCGCACGATACTTGTGTCTCTGGTGGGTCGACCGAGATCTCGAACTCGCCGCCAAGACGAGGAGCAGGAACGATGATCAGCTATCGGCAAGACCTGCGCGGTGTTACGCCCGAGCGACTCATCGGCTTCTGGTCGGGCTGGCCGTCGCCTCCCGCCCCCGAGGCACACCTGCGCATCCTCGAGGGGAGTGAGGCGGTCGAGTTGGCCATCGATACCGACGCGCACGATCGAGTCGTTGGCTTCATCACCGCTATCGGCGACGGCGTGCTGGCGAGCTACATCCCCCTCCTTGAGGTGTTGCCCGCGTACCGCGGCCAAGGCATCGGCACCGAGCTCGTGCAGCGGATGCTGGCTCGACTCGACGACCGCTACATGGTCGACCTCGTTTGTGACGAGGACGTCGTGCCGTTCTACGAGCGAGCCGGGATGACGCCCTACGGCGCCATGATCCTGCGTCGGCCAGAGGTCCTCAGGCGGACCGACTAGGGCCTAGGCGTCGAAGACCCTGCGGCTGAACACGTAGCGGTCGTTGAGCATCTCGGCGGTGCGCTCGAAGTCGGCCCAGGTCCTATGACGTGGCCTTTCTCACGGCACCAGCACGGTCTCGCCGGCGCGCACCTTGTCACCCACCGAGACAGCGAAGTCGGCCGGACTCAGGTTGGGAACGAAGAGGTCGACTTGGCTACCCCATCTGATCATGCCGAGCTTCTCGCCCTTGTCGATCGAGTCACCTTCGGCGGGATAGCAGTCGATCCTGTTGACCTGCTGATCGGCGATCTGCACGACGAAGGCCGTGAGCTCGACTCCGTCGACCCGGACGACATTGCGTTCGTTCGTCCACACATGCGGCGAACCCGCGTAGCGGTTCTCGCGTCGAAGCAGATTGCGGAGGAACATGTCGTTCATCGACACGTTGGGGGCCGGATGGTACGTGATCTCGCTCACGGTGCCGGCGATGGGGCTGCGCTGGAAGTGGACGTCGTAAGGCGAGAGAAAGATCCCCAGGAGCGTGCCGAATGGGGGACGCTCATCTCCCTTCACGATCTCGTCCAACGGGATCTCCTGGCGGTCCTTGATCGCGATGGGAACAACCCCGTCTTCAACTTGCTCGAGGTATACGACTCGGCCGTCGGCAGGGGCAACGACCGTTGCGTTCTGAGGCACGGTCCGAGCCGGATCACGAGGGAAATACCACGTCCGATACGCCTTGTACACGGCGTACAACGCCCCGCTCGCCAACATCGCGCCGACTACTAGCCGCCTCATGCGACCAAGGGTATCCGACGCCACTGTCGATGCGATCCTCGAGTGTCGCTCAGGCAGAAACGATGACAGCGGACTCCAGCAGTGCGAGCTGGTCCGTGCCTTCGACCCGGCGTGGTGTCTTGAGCTGGCTTCGGGAGGGCGAGTGTTCCCCTCCCACGGCCAGATCGGCCAGTCGGGCGAACGTCCCCGGTTCTACGATGGCCAGTCTGGGCCGCCCGAGGAACCCGCCCTCTCGGTACTCGACGACCATCGGATTGGCTTCCGACAGTAGCGAATCGAACTCTGCCGTCCACTGCTCGAGCTTGGCTTCATCAACAGGGTCGCCCAGGGGAGGGGCGACGAGTTCCAGGTAGACCACGTAGCACGGTGGCGATGCTGCTACATCGCCAGACGACGTGTAGTCCTCGAACTCGAGCTCGGCGTGTCGGTCCCGCAGCTGTGCCATAGCCGTCGCGACGTGCTCCTCGGTGGTCTTCTCGCCGGTCATGTCGAACTGAGTGCCTCGGCGGTAGAGGAACTCGATGACCGGCGCTTCGCCCAAGCGGTCGACCACGCGCACCACATCACCCAGTCGGTAGCGATACAGGCCGGCGTGGTTGGTGACGACCAACTCGTACGTGTCGCCCATGACGACACCTTGCATGTCGACCGTGGCGGGCTGATCCTCATCGGCGAGATCGATCGGGATGAACTCGAAATACGACGGATCGGTCGTCATCACGTAGTGACCGGGCCGGTCCGGCCACAGTCCGACACCGATGAATGACTCGGTAGCACCGTAGCTTGGGCTGTAGATGGGGACATCGCCGGCATACCGCTGGAGCGCGGGTACATATGCGGCAAACGACCCGGACGTGATGGTCATCAGGTGCGACATGGAGGGCCAGACCCGGGTCAGGAACCCGTCGAACCCATCGGCCGTCGCCGCCTCCAGTTCGGCTGCGCGCTCCGGATCCGGCGGATTGTCGGCCAGGACCTGCTGACGAACCTGGTCATCGATCTCCAGATCGTCGCTCAGCGTGCCGTGCCGGACGTCAGACACAAGCTCATCCCACCGCGCCTCGACTTCGCGGACCCACTCCAGGAGGCGGGGCGCGAACACGGCCTCCACGAACTGGTTGTCGCGGTTGTGCAGACCGTAGAGCGCATGGATGTAGCGGGCACTGGGCTGGTGCCCGAGCGTGTAGATCTCGATCGGCGAATTCCACAGATGCGGGACGATGCGGGCCATGCGCCGCACGGCCTCCGCGGTCGCACTTCCGATCGGGACGCCTCCCGACGAGAGCTCCTGCTTGCCGCTGAAGTTCATCAGGTCGATGCCGCGATCGGTCGGACCCGGCGAGTGCAGTTCGTTGGCGATGACGCCTTGGACGACGGTGCCCATGTACTTGAACGTGAAGCCGTGGTGACGCTTGGTAGTCGGCACCAGCTTGGACGCTCCGGTCGTGCCCGACGAGAGCGCGAAGAAGAGCAGCTCATCGGAGACCAGAACGTTGGTCTCGCCCTGTTCCATGCGCCCGATGGCGTCGTCATAGTCGCGGTAGACGCTCAGTGGGACCGTGCGACGGTACGCCGCTCCCGTCGGGTCGGCGGCCAGCTGGTCGAATCGGTACTGCCGGCCGAACTCGGTCTCTGCCTGATCGGTGAGGATGCTCGCCAGCGTCTTGCGATTGGTCGCCACCGCCTTCTTCGAGGTGCGCTCGAAGCGCCGCAACATGAACCGGCCCCCAAGGAAGCCCGTCGCCCGAAACGCCCGCGACACCCGGCTGCCTGATCCCGCCCTCCTGCGGCCGTCCGACGCCATGGCTAGCGTCCCTCGAAGATGAGGTACGGCGTGTAGTCCGGAAGGATGCCGGACTGACCGGTGTACTCGTAGCCGAAGAAGTTCTCGAACAGGAAGAAGTCAGGCGGGAAGAACGCCACGATCGCCATGACAAACGCCAACACCGCGATGATGGCCACGCCAAGGTTGCGGCGCTTTCGTCCCCTGTCGGGCGACGTGAGCACGCGATAGGCCACGATGTTCCCGACCAGCACCCCGAACGCGCCGGTCCCGATGTCCAGGGCAAGGTAGCCGCTGCCGGTCAGGGGCAGTGCGATCCCCAGGTAGAAGTAGAAGCTGATGATGATCGCGATAGGAGCGGCCAGCATCGCCAGCGACTTGCCCCACCAGTAGTTGTTGACCTTGTCCTTGACGTATGCGTGCTCGACCAGTGCGACGGCCAAGGCAGGCCAGAAGAACAGCTTCAGATGTTCGAAGGTGGACTCATTCACCGACGCGAACACCGCGACCGGCTCCGAGAAACCCGACAGCTCGAACGCGAAATGCAGCGCCGATGCCCCGATCATGATGATGAAGAAGGCACCAACCTCCCACAGCAGGACGGCGCGCTTGTCGACCGGTTGACCGGCCGGCGTCAGGACGACCTCGTCCGCCGGCACGGTCGTGGCGGTCACAGCAACCCCAGGATGAACATGGCGCCGATGATCACGAAGACCCCTCCAGCGGCGCGCAGGACGAGGATGCCGTTCTGGTACCGCTTGGCGATGTCTCCGATGAGGACGCCCAGGAGATGCAGCAGGATGGTCCCGATGATGAACCCGGCGGCATAGACGAGCGGGTCGGCGATCTCCGGGATCTCAGCGCCATGGGCGAACCCGTGGAAGAAGCCAAAGAACGCTACGACTGCCATGGCCACGAAGACGGGGAGCTGCCGGTTGAGCAGGATCACCGCGCCAAGCGCGATCACCGAGAACGCGATCGCTAGCTCGACGGCTTCCTCGGGAACGATCCCGAGTTCAGCGGCTCCGACCAGTCCGCCGACGCCCATCATCACGACGAACGTGGCGGGCACGGTCCAGATCGCGCGCCCGCCGATGATCGCGCTGACGATACCCACCGAGACCATCGCGAGGAAGTGGTCCAGTCCCAGGACCGGATGGGTCAGCCCAGCCAGAAACGATCCGTACTGGATGACTTGGTTCTCGTGGCCAAGTACGGGTTGCGCCAGCCCCGCCGTCAACGCTGCAGCAGCCACCCAGATCGTCATCAGGCGCGCGACCGCGCCGCTGGACCTCCTTGCCACCGTGACTCGATGGCTCGACCGGCTACTTTGCATCAACGGCCTCCATCAGGTCGAGCGTGGCGGCCATGGCCTGGAACTGCTGCTCTGCGGGGGTGATGGTCGCGACCCCGTCCCCATCTTGCGTCTCATAGAGTCCAAAGTTGGTGTGGTTGCCACCCGCGATCTCCACGAATTCGGTGCCCTGCGGTAGGTACTGGGCGGTGTCCTCGATCTCCCCGACGCTGCTGAGGCCGTCTTCGCTCGCGAACACAGAAACCGTAGGGATGCGGGTCTCGGAGATGTCGTCATCCGGGGACGGGTAGGCCCCCCAGAGCGCGATGCCATCGACGATGTCGGTGTGGTCGTCGGTGTACTGGACTGCCATCGCTCCGCCGATCGAATGTCCGCCCACGACCCACCTCTCGATCTCGGGGTAGGCCTCCATGACCTCATCCGCCTTCTCGGCTCCGAGTGCCGCGATGCCGAAGGGCATCGGCACCACCACGGTCAGAAAGCCGCCTTCAGCGATTCCCCGGGCGGCTGGTGCATAGGCGGTGGGATCCACGCGAGCACCTGGGTAGAAGATGAAGGCGGTACTGGATCGCTCATCCGGGATGAACGAGTACCACGGCTCGGTCTCTACGGTCACTCCGTCACCCGACTGCAGCGCAGTCTCGGCCCCGGGAAGTGCGGCCGCCTCGGTCTGGTTGACCAGGTACACGGCTCCCGTCCCCACCACGGCGACGATGATCAGGCCGCCGACCAGAGCGGCAGCAAGTCGTTTAGACATAGGCCCACATTGAGGGTTTGTCCATACTTTGTCAACTGATTGCATAGGATGGCCACCTGGCGCAGCGACCAACGCCGTCCTCGACTATCCCTACGGCAGGGACGCTGGTGGGATCAGCTCACGGGCGGCGGCGGCTCCTGGACGCCGACTTCGGCCATGGGTGAGCCTTTGCTGAAGCGGCTCACCTCGAACGCAGGCCTGAGCTTCTACGTTTCGGCCTGACTCCGGGTCGCCTGCTGTGCGTCTACACCTGGAGGCGCTTCCCATACGAGCACCGCTGCTCCTCGCCTTCGAGGTAGGTCGTGGCCAGGTACCCCGCTTCGGTCAGAAGACGGTGTAGGTCATCATCGGGCGATGCTGGA
>JBLYYW010000204.1:0-7360 GCA_048550155.1 Acidimicrobiales bacterium
ACACCTCCATCGCTGCGATCGACGACGAATTTGCCCACATCGACGATGCCATCGACCGCTTCTCGGAGTCGGTACGCATCATCAATCGATCAGGCAGCGCTCATATCACCGCCGCTCAGGTACGTCACATCCTCGAAGCCGAACTGGGCGTGCTTGACAGCTGTACGGCATCAACGGACAACATCAATCTCTTGGCCCACCGGTGGTCGACTCAGCTGCGCCGCGCAGCCTGGCGTCGCCAAGCTCATATTCTCCTCTTCCGCTCCGCGGCCGAGGCCGATGCCATCATCGGGCAGGCGCAGGTTGCGTTGGTCGACGAGTGTCCTTGGGCTCACACCGATCGATTGCTGTCGGCATTCGAACTAGGTCATGCCGACATACGCACGCACCTGATCGATCGCATCGCCGACGTGGGAACGCTGTCGCCGGTGACGGTGAGTCGACGCCGCGCCGTGTCGGCGTAGTCGTCAGGCAAATACCATCCGGCCGATCCACTCGGCGATCAGTGCCGGCTTGTCGTGCCCCTCGATTTCCACCACCATCATGCGGGTCTCGTCTACCGAGTTGCCCTTCAGCGCGACGTCCATCGTTTGAGCGGTGGCTCGAATGCGTGAGCCGGTGGGCACCGGGTTGATGAAGCGCACCTTGTTCAATCCGTAATTGACTCCCATGAGAAGCCCGGTGATGTCCGGCGGATTGTCGTCCTTGATGCTTGCGCTGAGCTTCACCAGCATGGAGAGGGTGAGAAAGCCGTGAGCGATGGTGCCACCAAATGGGGTCGCCGCCGCCTTCTCCGGATCTACGTGGATGAATTGATGGTCCAGTGTTGCGTCAGCGAAGTCGTTGATTCGATCTTGGGTGATCTCGAACCAGTCTCCGGCAACAGGCTCAGCGCCGATCTTGGCCCGTAGTGCTTCGGCTACTCGTTCTGCATTTTCGCTCATTCTGAGAGGCTAGCGAGCCTGAGCCTGGCGCCATAGCTGTGACCCAAACGACCTGAACACTGGCCGTAGACTCATGGGAGTGAACCCGATCGGCATCGCCCTGCTCCTCGTGGGCTACGGATTGGTGATTCCGGTCGCGACCAAGATGAACCGGGTGGTCAGATCCCAGAACCGGCTTGCCTTGACCGGCCACCAATTCGGGATACTGATCGTGTGCCTCGGGTGGATGGTTGGTGGCCGGGTCCCGCTTGTTTGGATCCACCTGCTGTGGGCTGTTGTCGCCGTGATCTGGTTCAACTGGTTCGGCACCAAGCAGGTATCCAGCTAGAGCTCGGCAGTTGCGATCTGATGTCGATCGCGTTGGCCAGATACCCTGAGCTCCAGGGATCTTCCCGTGTGTTCCCGATCGGCTGAGAAGGAGGTCGTGAGATAGTGCGACAACAAGCCCGCTCGCATCCGACGAGTCCGGCCCTCGAATCTGGTCGCCTGCTGCACGCTCGCTGGTTGGGATCTGTGGCCTATTCCGAGGCGTGGGCCATCCAGAACCAGTTGTTTGCCGGAACTGGTGATCATCTGCTGCTGTTGGAGCATCCGCCGGTCTACACCCGCGGTGTGAGGACCGACCCCAGTAACCTGCTGGTCGACCCCCACGCAATCGGAGCCGACGACGTCACGGTCAACCGTGGTGGAGACGTCACCTTTCATGGGCCCGGGCAAGTCGTGGGCTACCCGGTTTTGAACGTCCCGGGCAAGCGCGGCGGAGGAATGGCCGACACGGTTGCCTATGTCAGCGCGGTCGAACAGATCGTCATCGACACGCTGACCGACTTTGGACTCGAATCCGGTCGCCTCGAAGGGTTCCCTGGTGTGTGGATCGACCCGTTCGAACCCACGGCCCGAAAGATCGCAGCGGTCGGTGTGCGGTTGAGTCGCGGTCGGTCAATGCACGGCTTCGCACTCAACGTCTCGACCGATATGGGATGGTTCGACCACATCATTCCGTGTGGGATCACCGACAAGGCGGTCACGACGATGACCCGTGAAGGAGTCGACGTCGGCACCGCTGAGGTTGCCCGGACTCTGGCTCACCATGCTTCGGTACGTTTCGGACTGACGCTCGACTGGGCAGCGGCGACCGAGCGGAGAACTGGTGATACCGATCTGAGTCTCTTCAGCAGAGGGGCCGGTGCCGGCGAAGCGATCATTCCGACCCGAGAATCCCCGACGTCGCCCGACTCGGAGGTGCCGGTCCGGCTGAAAGGCCGACTGGCCCAAGCCGGCATCAGCGGCGGGCTTTCGGTGGGAGAACGCAAACCGGATTGGATGAGGGTCAAGCTGCAGACCGGACCCAACTACAACGAGCTCAAGCGAAAGAGCCGCCAGTTGGATCTGGTGACCGTATGTGAAGAGGCGGGCTGCCCCAACATCTTTGAATGCTGGAACGAAGGCACCGCAACGTTCATGCTGCTCGGCGAGCGGTGTACACGGGCGTGCGGGTTCTGCCTCGTCGACACCCGCAAACCCGAAGGGGTCGACGAAGGCGAACCCAAACGGGTTGCCACTGCGGTTGCCGATCTTGGCCTGGACTTCGCTGTTCTCACCATGGTCGCACGCGACGATCTTTCCGATGGTGGCGCGACCGTCGTGGCAGAGACCGTACGGGCAATCCGAGGCGAGAGCCCGGGCACGGGGATCGAGGTTCTGATCTCTGACCTTCAAGGCTCAGCCGAGTCGCTGGGAATCGTCATCGACGCCCAACCCGACATTCTCAACCACAACATCGAAACCGTGATCTCGATGCAACGGGCGGTACGACCCTCCGCGAGCTACGGACGGTCGTTGGGAGTCCTGGCTCGGGCCAAGCAGGCTGGGTTGAAAACCAAGAGCGGCATGATCGTCGGCATGGGCGAGACGCCCAGTCAGGTGCGCCAAACGCTCACCGACCTGGCGGCTATCGGTGTGGACATCGTCACCATCGGACAGTATCTGAGACCTACCACCCATCACCTTCCGATCCACCGATGGTGGGACCCAAAGGAATTTGCTGAACTCAAGCGCTTCGGCGAGCGCAAGCTCGGCATCCCACACGTCGAGTCCAGCCCCCTGACGCGGTCAAGCCATCACGCCGGCGCAGCCGCCGATGCCGTCATGTAGGTTTCAACACCGCAACGATGCCGTGCCTTACGCCAACTCCGAGGTCCACTCGCGGGTCTCGAGAATCTCCTTGATCCGAGCCAGGAAGGCGGCAGCATAGGCTCCATCGATCGCACGGTGATCCCATGCCATCGCAAGTACGCCGACACTGTGGATGACGATCGACTCGTTGCCGTAGCTGTCCTCCACCACGACCGGCTTGCGCTTGACCGCGTCGGTGCTGAGGATCGCCACCTGGGGCTGGTTGATGATCGGGAACTGCATCATGGTGCCGTAGCTCCCGGCATTGGTGAGCGTGAACGTACCTCCGACCAGCTCATCAGGCGACAGCGCCTTACCTCGGGCGCGGCGAGCGAGGTCGGAGATCCCTCGTGCGACAGCCCTCATCCTGAGTCCGTCCGCCCCGCGGACCACCGGTGCCAACAATCCCTGGAAATCGAGATCGACGGCGATTCCCAGGTTGACCTGGGAGTGGACCACGAGCTCGCCGTCTCCCACAGAAGCGTTGAGATGGGGGTACTCGCGGAGTGCATCGATGACCGCCCGAGAGATGAACGGTAGATATGTGAGGCTGAAGCCTTCCTCGGCCTTCCATGCTGCACCGTGGGCATTACGAATCTGCTCGACATTTTCGTAGTCGACTTCGATGGCAGTGAGCGTGTGGGGAGCGACCGACTTGGACATCACCATGTGTTCGCCGGTCCGAAGTCGGATATTCGACAGCGGCACGACGGTGTCACCCTGAGCGGCTGAAACCATGGGAGCCGGCGCGGCGCGCTGCACAGGTGCCGGGGCCGGTGTGGGTGCTGGTGGAGATGCCGCCGGGGGCGGCGGGGCTGATGATGCTGCTGCTCCCACCGGCTGGAGCCCCTTGGCTTCGATGTGTCGTTGGACGTCGTCCCTGCTGATGCGGCCCCCGAGGCCGGATCCGGTGATGTCGTTCGCATCGATCCCGTAGGTGCTGATGAGCCGACGGACCACCGGAGAAAGCACCTTGCCTGCGGTGTTGCCGGATGCGGCCCCGGCAGCCTGTTGTGGTTGTGGTTGTGGTTGTGGCGGGGCCGGGGGTGGCGGAGGTGGCGTCGCTGCGCTGGGAGCGGCATGCGCTGGCGGAGGTGGGGGTGGGGTTGGTTCAGGTGCCGGGGTCGGCTCAGCAGCGGGTGCAGCTGCTGGCTCAGCCGGTGGCGCAGGAGTTGCGGCTCCATCGCCGACGACAGCGAGAACGGTGCCGACGTCCACGGTTTCGCCTTCGGCCACTTTGATTTCTGTCAGGGTTCCAGCCGAGGTTGACGGCACTTCGGTGTCGACCTTGTCGGTCGAGACTTCGAACAACACCTCATCGACAGCGACAGCGTCACCAACGTTCTTGAACCAGCGGGTGATGGTTCCTTCGGTAACGGTCTCGCCCAGTTGGGGCATCTCAATTTCGGCCACTGTGGAACAGCTCCTCGGGTTGGTTGGCGGGTGGGAAAAGACTAGTGAAGCGATCGGCCGGTGAGCGCCAAAACAGTCTCACCGAAGGTTTCGCTCAGGGTTGGATGTGGTTGGATGAACGCGGCAGCTTCGTCGACCGTGGCCTCCCAGTTGACGGCCAGGTAGCCCTGACCCAGCTGTTCGGTGACCCACGGCCCTGCCATGTGAACACCGAGTATGCGCCCACCTGTTCCATCGGGCAGTCGCTCCGCAACAACTTTGACCAGACCTTCGGTTTCGCCGACGATCATGGCTCGTCCGTTCGCCGCATAGCGATGTTTCGAAACGACAACTTCGAGACCTCGTTCCTTGGCCTGCTCCTCGGTCAAACCGGCGAATGCAACCTCGGGATGGCAGTACACACACCATGGCACGCTGTCGTAGTCGATCGGGGTGACTTCCTCCCCCAGGATGTCCTTGATTGCGTTCATGCCTTCGATGAACGCCACGTGGGCGAGTTGGGCAGAGTTGGTGATGTCGCCGACGGCCCAGACCCCTTCGACGTTGGTGCGGCCCAGCGGGTCAGCCTCAACGTGACCGCGCTCGTCCACCTGCACCTGGGTCTTGTCGAGCCCGAGAGTCTCACTGGCAGGGCGGCGGCCGATGCTGACGACCACGGTGTCAGCGGTCACCTGTTGCCCCTCGCCGAAGAAGACCGTGACACCTTCTGGTGTGGTCTCCTGGCCGGTAACCATGACACCGGTATGGATGTCGATGCGTCGTTTCTTGAACGAACGCTCGACCACCTTTCGGCAATCGACGTCGGTGCTGAGCAAAATGTTGGGCGCGGCTTCGATGATCGTCACCTTCGTGCCGAGGTCGCTCATCATCGAGGCGAACTCACAGCCGATCGCCCCGCCACCGATCACAACCGCTGACGTGGGGAGGTCTGGTATCGACAACATCTCGGTCGAGGTGACGATTCGATGATCGTCGATCGGAAAGTTCGGGATTGTGCGAGCCTGCGATCCCGCAGCCAGAATCACTGCGTCGCCGGTGATCTTCACGTCACCACTTTCTCCACCCGATATCGACACCGTGCGATGGTCCGATCCAAGGGTTCCCGTGCCATCGAAGACCGTGACCTTCCGCATTTTCAGCAACGAGCCCACACCGCCGACCAGTTGGTCGATGATGCCCTGCTTACGTTCCATCACTCGATTCCAATCGAGACCGTTGGCTTCGGCGAGGACACCGAACTCCGACGCATGGCTCACCGTGCGATAAACGGCAGCGACCTCCAGCAGCTCCTTGGCTGGGATGCAGCCGACGTTGAGGCAGGTGCCGCCGAGCTTGTTGTACTCGATGATTGCGATGTTCAACCCCGCCGAGGCGCCATAGAGCGCTGACGCGTACCCCCCGGGGCCGCCACCGATCACGACTACGTCGAAATGATTCTCTGACACGCGTTCACTCCCTTTCACACGACCGCATCCAGGCGGTGGTCAATCCTAACCTCGTGGGCACTGAGGCCAGCCGGACACTCGCAACCTTCGTTCGACCAGGTCGAGCACGTGCTGGGTTGATTTTCAGATTGCGATGAGGAGCTGCACCGCCGACGCGAGCAGAATAAGGAGCCCACACGCGAGAGAAAGGCCGAGCAGCAAGCGGGTACTCACCCACACAAGAGTAACCCCGCCAGTGCTGCGCAGGAACTATGGACGTAGCGATTACCGGGTCAAGTGGTTTGATCGGCAAGCAACTGAAGACAGTACTGCGGGCGGAGGGACATCGTCCGATCAGCCTGGTTCGTCGGCCCGCACGGGGCGCAGACGAGATTCAGTATGACCCGGCCGCCGGTGAACTCGATTCCGCAGCATTGGAGGGCGTGGATGCGGTTGTCAATCTGGCCGGGGCGGGTATCGGGGACCAACGCTGGACCGACAAGTACAAGCAACAAATCCTCACCAGCAGGGTTGAAACCACGTCGCTGGTAGCCAATGCGCTCGCCGGCCTCGACGCCAAGCCGACGGTCTTCTTGTCCGGATCGGCCATCGGGGTGTACGGGAACCGTGGAGACGAGGTGCAAACCGAGGACTCCCCGCCAGCCGATACGTTCCTGGCTGATGTGGTCACCCAATGGGAGACCGCAGCCCAACCTGCGATAAATGCGGGGATTCGAACTGCGTTTCTCCGGACCGGCATCGTCCTGAGTCGCCGCGCCCAGGTGCTCACAAGGTTGTTGCCGCTCTTCAAACTCGGCGTCGGCGGCAAGTTCGGCAACGGCAGGCAGTATTGGAGCTGGATCAGCATCGACGACCATGTCAAAGCGATCCTTTTCCTACTCGATGGTGACATCTCGGGTCCGGTGAACCTCACCGCACCCAACCCGGTGACGAACGCCGAATTCGCAAAGACCCTCGGCAATGTCCTCAGACGGCCCGCCATCATCCCGATCCCAAGGTTCGGACCGTCAATCCTGTTCGGAGAGGAACTCACCCAAGCCCTTCTCTTCGACAGCGCACGGGTCGAGCCCACTGTTCTGAACGAAACCGACTTCGCTTTTGACTATCCCGGTCTCGAAGTCGCTCTTCGTGCGACTCTCCAAAAGTGGTAGCTGGTCAGTGTTTGAGCGGACCAACCCGCAGGAGACGCAAGGATGCAGCTGCGTGATTCACCTCAACGCGCTGGTGCCATTCATCGGCAGTGCCATCGGTCAATGACTCGAGAATCCGGCGGCGAGCCGAGATGACTTCATCCCAAGTACACCCGACGTTGAGTCCCAGGGTCGCGAGATGCACGACAGCCTCGGGGCCGATCGGGCCGACGTCGATCGACGGGAATGCCGA
>JBLYYW010000205.1:0-2821 GCA_048550155.1 Acidimicrobiales bacterium
GCGACGAAGTCCACGTCGGCGTGGAGGAGTTCAGCTCCGGCTCGTATCGTCACGGCCGCTATGAGGCAGTCGATGAGCTTGCGGACCGTCTCTCCTCGTCGTCGGCACATTCGGTAGAGCGCGGCTGCTTCGTCGTAGTCGGCCGGGGTCGTTGGGAGCATCGTTGCCCGGTTGATGAGTCCTCTCAGTTGCGAGAGGTGGTGATCGTCGCGGGCGCCGGCCAGGATCTCCATCGAGATCGCGTCGCAGACGGCAAGGTCGGCATCGAGTAGGCGGTCGACGGCGTTGCACACCGGAGAGTCAGTGTTTCGGAGGAACTCAATCCACGCGGAGGAGTCGACGACGATCACTCGGCGCGGCTTGCTCGCATGTCGGCGAGGTCGCCGTCCCAGCCTGAACCGCGCAATGCTCGAGCATCGTCGAGGTCAAGCGCTTCACCGACGAGGCGTCTGAGCGCAAGGTTCACTGCCTCGCGCTTGGTCGCCAGCTGGTAGCGATCCATGATCTTGCGACAGGCGTCTTCGTCAATATCGATGTTGGTGCGTGCCATACACCTATCATACACCACTCCCGAACAGTGACGCAGAAACCCGAGTGATCGACCCGTTCGACGAGATCTTCCGAACCGAAGGCTCAAGATCGTTCCCACGCCGGCGCGAAACCCCGGGACCGACACCTTCGCGGAACGCTGGATCGAATCGACTTGCCGCCAGTTCCTCAAGCAACCCAAAGGGTTGCCCCGCACCCATCATCTGGAACCGGCGACAGCTCGAGCCAGCCATTCCAGACAAGCCAACCAACATCGCTCCCCCGGAGCTGCGAGTCATCCGAACCTCACGATGCGACGACCTCATCAACGAACACCGAAAAGCCTCCTGACCAGCCACCACCGAATACTGGGCACCCACAGGCTGTCTCTGGTTGAACGACTGGACAATCGAAGCCGGCCAGACCGTCACCGGTCATCTAAACGGCCTTCCACCTGGCGAGCGGAATCGTCAGCGACATCATCACCATCTATGACGCTCTGCCTGCCGACGGGGGCTTCGATCCGATCGTCACCGCCGAGCTCCGATCGCCGGCCGGTTGATCGAACCCGAAGCCTCAGAGGCGCGTGATGCGAATGATGCATTACGCACAGTGAACGTAGGCAACAGTGACGTCAACGACAATCGCAGGCGCCGGACTCTTGCCGTTCAGTGCCATCGTCTTGCGGAGCGCGTGATCACGCACGATATGCGCTCTGCCCCGTACGCGCAGCGTGTTGCGCATGCCCGGAATTAGGAAGATGACACCGACGTAGGGGTGTCGGACAAGATTGACGAGCGTTTCGGCCCAGTGATTCCCCGGACGTTCCGGGATCGCGATCTTCGTGTCGTTCAGCACCTGAACGAATCCGGGCGGGTCGCCCTTCGGCGAGGTGCCAAGGCGTTCTGAGAGTGGAGGCAAGGTGGCGGCATGGTGGCCGAGTACCGGAAATCCGCCCGATTCAGTGGGCGGCGTCGGTGAATCGGTCGCGCAGCTCTTGTTTGGTGACCTTCCCGGCGCCGTTGCGGGGCAGGGCCTCGACACGGGCGATGTGTTTCGGGACTTTGAATGCAGCGAGGCGCTCGCGCACCGTCGCCTTGATCTCGTCATCTGACACTTCGTCGGTCCCCTTGGTGACGATGACTGCGAGCCCTGCCTCGCCCCACTTCTCGTCCGGCACGCCGATCACCGCCACTTCGGCGACCGCCGGATGGGCCAGCACAGCATTCTCGACCTCGGCGGGATACACGTTCTCACCGCCGCTGATCAGCATGTCCTTAATCCGGTCGCAGATGAAGAGATAGCCTTCGTCGTCCACGAAACCTGCGTCACCGGTCCAGTACCACCCGTCTCGGATCGCTGCGGCAGTCGCCTCGGGGCGGTTCCAGTACCCCACCATCATCTGAGGAGTCCGGCAGCTGATCTCGCCGACCTCGCCGACCGCTAGCTCCTGGCCGTCCGCTCCCATGATCCGGACCTCTGCGTCAGGGAAGGGCCGGCCGCAGGATTCCAGTCGCTGCCCGGCATCCAGTTGCGCCGGGTCGAGCGCACCGAACATACAGGTCGTCTCCGTCATCCCGTACACATGGATGAAGTCGGTCTCGGGGAAGACGGTCTTGGCACGCAACAGCAGTTCCGAAGGCATCGGCGATGCACCGAACACGATGGTCTTGAGTCCGCGGATCGTGATGCCTTTGGCTTCGGCATTTAGGACCAGCATCTGGATCACGGCGGGAACGATCAGCGTGCAGGTGATCCCCTGCTCACCAATCGTGTCGAGCAGCGCATCCGGTTCCAGGTCGACCACAAGCGTGCTCGGGCACCCGGCAGCCAGACCGAAGAAGAGCCAGCCGTTCCCGGCGACGTGAAAGAGCGGCATGGCCACAAGACTGCGCGACTGCTCCGTGAACGGCCCGAGGAACTGGATTCCGTTCCGGCAGACGGTCAACACGTTGTCATGGGTGATCAGTGCGCCCTTTGGATGGCCGGTCGTGCCGGACGTGTAGAGCTGATAGAGCACCGCTGACCCCGGGCTCCGAATGCCGTCCCACCGGTCGTTCGAGTCGATCCACCCGCCGTACCGACCGTCGCCGGTGACGTCGATGACCGCCTCACAGGCATCGGCTGCATCCATTGCAGCGTGCGCCATGTCGTTGAAGCCGGCTCCGGCGAACAGCAGGGAGGCGCCGGAATCGTCGAGGATGAAGTCGACTTCCGGCTGCGCCAGCCGGAAGTTCAAGGGCACCAGCACCAACCCGGCCATCGAGGCCGCCATCGACAGTTCGACGAACCC
>JBLYYW010000206.1:0-3274 GCA_048550155.1 Acidimicrobiales bacterium
GCCAACCGGTGGTCACAAACGCGCTTCGAACCGCTGTCGCAGAGGGCCGCAATGGCCACGCGTATCTCTTCAGCGGTCCCCGCGGTACCGGCAAGACCAGTACTGCACGGGTGCTGGCCAAAGCCCTGAACTGTGAGAACCCCACCAACGGCGAACCCGACGGCACCTGCACCAGCTGTCGAGACATCGAATCGGGCCGTTCGTTCGATCTCCACGAGCTTGATGCTGCCAGCAACAACAAGGTCGACGACATCCGTGAGCTGATCAATCGTGTGGCGTTGGGTTCCCCGGGCCGGACCAAGGTCTACATCCTCGATGAGGTGCACATGCTCTCCTCGGGGGCAGAAAACGCACTTCTCAAAACTCTCGAGGAACCTCCTGACCATGTGGTCTTCGTGCTGGCCACCACAGAGCCGCAGAAGGTGGTGCCAACCATCAGGAGCCGCACCCAGCACTACCGCTTCCATCTCCTCCCTGCAGCCGAACTGGAAGAACACCTGCGATGGGTCATCGCCGATGCCGGGCTCGACGTCGACGACGAGGGGATTGCCTGGGCTCTGAAGACCGGCGGTGGGTCTGCACGGGACACGCTCAGCGCCCTCGACCTGGTCGTGGCCTCGGGTGGCGCGCCCGAGACCGCCACCACTGGTGCCGATCTTTGCCGAGCGGTGGCCGACCGTGACCCGGCGGCGGCGATCGCTGCCTTGCAGAAGGGACTCGAGGTGGGTTCGGAGCCCAGGGTCATCGGTGAAGACATGCTGGCTGAGCTCAGGTCTGCCTTCCTGGCTTCGATGAATGCACCTCTGCCGCACCTCAACGATGCTGCTGCGGAGCGAGCCAACGAACTGGCTTCAGCCCTGGGCCCGGCCACGATCACGCGATCACTGGAAAAGATCGGCGCGGCCCTCGTTGAGGTTCGCCAGGCGCCCGATCCCCGAGTTCCGATCGAGGTCGCACTACTTCAGCTTGCCCGTGCCGACGGCGACGACACCGCGGCCCTACTGCAGCGGATAGAAGTACTCGAACAGCAGGTTGCGTCGCTCACGTCTAGCGACGGTGCGCCAGCGGTTGCTTCGGCTTCTTCGGGTGCTCCGGCCCCGGCCACTGATCAGCAACGATCAAGCGAGGTGAGCCCCCAAACGCCGACCGCATCGCCGGCCCCTCCTCCCCGACGTGGTCGCACCTCTGCGGCACGCGAAGCCCTGGCGGCCAGCGAGTCCGGTCGAAGTTCAGCTGTCGCCTCTGCTCGACCCGAGCCTGCACCTAGCCCTACACCGACCCCGCGTGCACCGGAGCCCAGTACCGGTGATTCCGACCTGGTCGGGTCGTTCACCTTGGAAGAGGTGGCCGAGCAGCTGCCGAGTGTGCTGGAAGGGCTGCCTCAGAAAGTGCGCGCCAGATTCCGGCAGGGGCTCCCGGTCGAGGTGGCGGACGGCGTCGTCACCTTCGCCTATCCGAATCAGCTGCCCGCGGACCGAGCGATCGATGTGAAGGGTGAGCTTGAACACGCCATGAGTGCGCAGTTCAGATGCCCGGTCCGAGTGGAGGTGGTCGTTGATCCCAGCAAGACGGGCGGGCCACCGCAACGACGCACGCCACGGCAGGCGGCCCCGGCCCCCACAGACTCGGAGGAAGATATTGGGCCGGTCAGCGAGCTCAAGGATGCCGACGATTCCTCCAACACGATGGTCGACCGGCTCACCGCTGCTTTCCCTGGTGCCAAGCTCATCGACCCGCCACAAGCTCATAATTGATTTCCCCGAAGTGATCTCCTGAAAGGCCATTGCCATGACCGACAATCCGCTCGGAGGTTTCGACCTCAATTCGCTGCTCGAAACCGCTCAGGCCATGCAGAGCCAGCTAGCTGAAGCGCAAGAGGCCCAGGCCGCAGAATTGCTGACCGGGTCCTCCGGCGGTGGCAAGGTCGAGGTCGACGTGATGGGCAGCGGCGAGTTCCAGGCCGTGAGAATCCATGCCGACGTCGTGGACCCCGACGATGTCGAGATGCTCAATGACTTGGTCCTGGCTGCCTTGCGCGACGCATCGAAGCAGATCGCCGATCTTCAGTCAGACGCGCTGGGTGACGTCACCGGTGGGATGGACTTGGGAGGTCTGGGCGGGATGCTCGGAAACGGATGAGTTCCTATGCCCGCCCTCTCGAGGTGCTGATCGACGAACTGGGCCGGCTCCCCGGCGTTGGTCCCAAGTCAGCCCAGCGCATCGCGTTCTACTTGCTCAACGTTGACCGCACCGATGTTCAACGCCTCTCGGACGCGTTGATCGACGTGAAGGACAAGGTGTCGTTCTGTGAGCGGTGTTTCAACGTGGCCGAGGGGACCCTCTGTGAGATCTGCAATGACCCCAGCCGGGATGATCACACGTTGTGTGTGGTGGAGGAACCAAAGGACATCGCGGCGTTGGAGCGAACCGGCGCGTTCAAGGGTCGGTATCACGTCTTGATGGGAGCGATTAACCCGCTCGAGGGAGTCGGCCCTGAACAGTTGAAGGTCAAAGAGCTCGCTACTCGGATCGCGTCAGAAGATGTGGAGGAGATCATCATCTGCACCAACCCGAATCTCGAGGGTGAAACCACCGCCGCCTACATCGCACGAATGCTGAAGTCGTTCGACATGATCAAGGTCACCCGGCTCGCCAGCGGCCTGCCGGTTGGCGGAGACCTGGACTACGCCGACGAACTCACACTCGGCCGAGCGCTCGAAGGCCGCTCGGCACTCTGAGCTTCGCTAGCGGAGTCCCGCGAAGAAGTCCGACAGCAGCTCAGCACACTCCTCGGCCAGGACTCCGTCGACGATCTCGAACACGTGGTTCAGACGGGGATCACCGCCGATGTTCATGAGGCTCAGGCACGCCCCGGCCTTCATGTCCGGCGCGCCGTAGACCACGGTCGCTACTCGGCTGTTGACCGCTGCTCCGGCACACATCGCACACGGTTCGAGGGTGACAACAAGCGTGTGGCCATCCAGACGCCAGGTTCCGGCCTGACCGGCGGCATCCCTCAGCGCCAGGATTTCTGCGTGGGCGGTCGGGTCGCCGGTCAGTTCACGCTCGTTGTGCCTCTGGGCGACAATGGTGCCGTTGGGGTCGACGACGATTGCTCCGACCGGTACGTCGCCGTGCTCAGTGGCATGGCGTGCTTCGTCGAGTGCGATGCGCATACCGTCAGCGGGGTTCACGACCCTGTGTGTATCAGAACCGTGCCCTGGAACGTCGACGGGGGTCGCTGTAGCGACCCCCTTCGACACAGTTCCTTGAC
>JBLYYW010000207.1:0-3822 GCA_048550155.1 Acidimicrobiales bacterium
AGGTGCCGCCGCGGCCGAGGTTGCCCGTCGAGCGACACCGGTGATCCAGGCTGAACGAGCGCTCGCCCAGCACCGAGCTCGGTTCGAGCAGCATCAGTCTGCCGTCACTGGCGAACGGCAGAAGGTAGAACGTTTGGCTCTTCAAAACGACGTCGCCTACCAGCCCGACCTTTCAAGCGATGAGCTCCAACGCATCGTTGCAACTCAGATTCCCGCGGTGAAGGATGCCGCTCGACGCGCCGCCGAGCTTCAGATCCTTCAGACGAAGGCCGCCGCACTCGAAGGTCAGCTCGAGGACCACTCGGCCGGACTGTACGCATGTGATGAGCAGGAGGCCGCGCACAGAACCGCTCGAAACGAGGCCGCCGAGGCCGTGACACGGGCCGAGGCAGCCGTTGATCGAGTGTCTTCTCTGGTCCAGGAGTTGGCTCCGTTCGAAGGTGCTGAAAGATCGGCGCGGCTGCGAGACAAAGTCCTGGCCGAGCGGAGTCAGCTGCTCACCGGCCTCGAACAGGCGAAGACCCAACTGGCCGAGATCACCACCGACATCACTTCACGGTCAGCATGCATCGTCAAGCTTCAGGAGGCCGTCGACCGGCTGCCCGAACTGGCCAGCGCTGTCACCGCGGCTGAGAAGGCGGCCAACGATGCGGTCCGCCTGAGCCGGCTGAGGGATCAGCTCAACGGTGCCGAAGCGTCCTACCTAACCGCAAGCGAAGAGCACAACGCAAAGGCCAGAGCGTTCGCCTTGGGAGTGGCGCCACGGCTCGCCCGGCAACTCCGTGACGGTGAGGCGTGCCTGGTCTGTGGGAGCACCGAACACCCTCGGCCCGCCGAGGGAGACGATGATCAGATCGATCAGGCACAGATGAACAAGGCTCATGAGCACTACAACCAGGCGTTCGCGACTCTCACGTCAATCAGGGACGCAGTGGCGGAGCTGGAAGCGAACATCGGCCCTGCTACCGATGTGGCCGTCGCCGAAGCCGAGGTGATGTCAGCTCGCGCCCGCCTCACCGAGGCCGAGCAAGCTCGAGATCAGTCGACGACAGAGACCGGCCAGCTCGACTCCCTGAAAGAGGCCAGGTCGAAACTCCTTGAGCTCACCGCCAGCGTCGCCGCCCAGATCAAAGGAGCAGATATTGCGCTGGCCGAAGCGCGCACGCTTCTCGGAATCAATGCCGACGCAACGCTGGCGACGCTGGCCGAACGAGCCGACGCCCATCGACAGCTTCTCACCCAGGCACGCACAGACGCCGATGGACTCGCCGACGCCCGGTCTCGGGTTGAAGCCATGGACGCCCAGCTGGCTCTGATCGCCACACGACGAACCGAACTCACAAAGGGGCTGGCCGCCAACACCGCAACCCTTCAGTCGCTCATCGAACAGATCGACAAACTGCGCGCCTCATTGGCCGAATGGCACGATGTTGACCTGGTCGAACGAGAGACTGGTCTCGATCTGCTGCTGGGGTCGTTGGCGAAGCTCGCCGATGCAACCGACGCACAGAGCATCTGCGCCGAGCGCGTACGGGCAGGTAGCGAGGAGCTCGCTGCTGCCCTCACCCGATCACACCTGCACTCGGTCAAGGACGCGATCGAGGCCGAACTCACCGACGAGGAAATCCAGCGCCTCGAATCCCTTTATGAGGAGTTCAAGGCCCGCTCTGTCGAGTGCGATTCCCAATTGCGTCAGCTTGAAGAGCTCAAGGTTCCGGACATCGCCCCCGATCTCGACGAACTTGCCGAGGCGGCCCACCGCAATCAGGTTGCCGCAACAGAAGCAACCAGTCGGCGGGTTGGAGTTCAGCACCTGGTCGAGCAATCGCTGAATCTGGTCGCAACCTCAGAAGAACGGATCGAGCACATCGCCGCCCTCACCGAGATCGCAGACCGCAAGACCCAGGTCGCTCGCCTGTGTGACGCCAAAGGAGCGTCGAAGATCGGTTTGGAGGGCTTCATCCTGCGATCCCACCTGCACGATGTCGTCATCCAAGCCAATATTCGGCTCGACAACCTCAGCAACGGTCGATACCAGATGGTTCTGGCCGAGGAAGCCCTGAGCGCCCAAGGCGAGTGGGGCCTCGACCTCACGATCATCGACTCGCACACAGGTACGGAACGTCCGGTCACCACGCTGTCCGGCGGTGAGACCTTCTACACCTCGCTCAGTTTGGCGCTGGGGCTCAGCGACGTGTTGAGCAACCGAGGTGCCACGACCATCAGTTCGGTCTTCATCGACGAGGGGTTCGGAGCCCTCGACGACAACGCGATCGACGACACCATCGATGTTCTGAATCAGCTCCGATCCGATGGTGTCACCATCGGTGTCATCACTCACGTGGGCGCACTGCGCGATGCCTTGCCGGCCGGCATCAGTGTGCAGAAGCTCCCCAGTGGCGGCTCCCGGGTGATCCAAGCCGCCTGAGGAGAACCCCGTCTGGGCTGGCCCCAGAACAGTGTTCTACTGTCTGGCAATGAATGCGATCGAACGGGCATGTGCAGTGGCTCAACAACACGCCGCCGGCAGCGAACAAGCCGGCCGGCTGGATCCGGTCGTCGTGGCCAGCCTCGTCGAGGCCGGTGCGTTCCGGATCTGGGTGCCGGTTGCATACGGCGGTCCCGGAGCAACGATCGCCGAGGGAATCGACACGCTGATAGATATCGGGAGAGCAGACGGTGCCGCAGGCTGGTGCGCAATGATCTCCAGCACCACCGCGCTTGCCGCCTACCGGGTGCGGCCCGACTGGGCCGAGAGGATCTTTGCCGACCCCGCAAGCTGCACGGGCGGGTTCGGCATGCCTATAGGAACGGCGACCGTCGTCGACGGCGGCCTTGATGTCACCGGACAATGGGCGTGGGGGTCGGGTATCGACCACTGCACGTGGATCGGTGGAGGAGTATTCGTGGTCGACGGCCACGGGAATCGGACAACCGCAGCCGACGGATCTACAACCCCGTTCGTGTTTTTCGAACCCGACGACGTCGAGCTCCTTGACACATGGCATGTGAGCGGAATGCGGGGAACCGGGTCTACCGACTATGCCGTCACCAACGCGTTCGTGCCCGACGGTAGATGGGCACAGTTCATCGGCGGGCCAATCCACGTGGAAGGGGCTGCGTCCCGGTTCTCGTTCTTCGGCGCATTGGCCTGCGGTGTCGCGTCGATCGCCATAGGTCTCGGTTTCCACGCCATCGACGAACTCGTCGAGATCGGCGCCAAGAAACCATCAGGCTCATCCAAATCGTTGGCAGAACGGGCCGCGGTCCAGGGTGAGCTTGCTGCGGCGAAGGCTGCCGTGGGTCAGGCCCGCAGTTATCTGCTCGACGTCGCCGACAGGGCCTGGTTGGTAGCCGACCGGGGAATCGATTTCCCTGATGACTTGACGGTGGAGCTTCGGTTGGCCGCAACCGCCGCGGTGCAACGCAGCGTGGAGGCGGTCGACAGCTGCTACCACGCCGCTGGAGGTGGTGCGGTCTACAACACGAGCCCGATCCAGCGAATCTTCCGTGACGTGCACGTGGCAACACAGCACGCCATGGTGGCGCGCCGCACGTTCGAGCCACTTGGTCGGTTTGAGTTCGGCTTGCCGACCTCACTCACTACGTTGTAGCGATGCGGTGACCGGTGCGATGCCCACCATGACCATCGCTCGGTAAGCCAAGCTAGGACGTCAGGAAGTCCTCGGGCATCTCCCGCATCGAGCGGATGATCATGCCTATGCCGGCGGCAAACCCAAACAACATGATCAGGAAGTGAGACAGCTTCAGATCGAACCAGAAGCGAAGCTGGGACAGAATCTCGATCGCGAGCACCGCGAT
>JBLYYW010000208.1:0-6064 GCA_048550155.1 Acidimicrobiales bacterium
CCAAGTCTGCGGAATCCCTACCTGGGAATCGTCGTCCGGGCGATCGAATGGGACCGAACATCAGCCGCCGACAGGACTCTGGATTACGCAGCGTTCATTGATCACGTCAAGATGGTTGCCGACGAGGCGGCCGAATTCGGCGGAGCACCCGGCCCCACGAGCCTGTATCTCGCTGGCATGCGTCCCCAACTCACGGACTCACTCATCGACCCAGATGACAGAATGGGCGTTTCGGCCCGAGCAAAGCTCGAGTGGGCGACTCCGATGGCAGACGGTCTTGCGCGAGAGGGCGACCTCGACGTCGGGACACCTCTCGGCTTGATGGCCACCGAGACGGTCCGATTCCAAGACGACGGTGTATGGGAACTGACCTTCGATTGGAAGTTGCGAGCCGGGAGGCCCGGTCCTGACGATTTTCCCTCGTCTACCCAGTTCGGTATCCCACCCGAACCGTTCATCGGCGGTTGACCAAGGGGTCAACGGGTTTCGCGGACCCGGTTCGACACCGCCGTTGGCACGTGATCGAGCAGCCGCTCGACTCTGAACAGCGGCAGGAGTGCGAAACCGAGTCCCTGGTATGGGAACCACACCATCATCGTGGCCGCGGTGGCGAGGTGGAAGGTGAGTACCGCCACCACCCACCACCGCCGCCACCGGCCGCCGAGTAGCGCCAACGGGGCGGCGAGTTCGATCAGAACGCCGCCCACGGCCATTGGCCCCATCAGCCAGTTCTTGCCGATCACATACGGCGCCACCGGCGGAACGAAACCGCCCAAAACTTCCATCCTCGTGGCTGAGTAGCCGATGTGATTGCTGAGGGTGGACCCCTCGATCCAGTCGAGGCCACCGATACGGAGCTTGGCCACACCGGCAATGAAATAGCTGACAACGGTGGTGATCGCCAGCAGACGAATCGGCCAGCCGTACCGAACCGACGGGGTTGGGCTTTCTGCGGGCTGGACCGACCACGCATCGGCCGCAGGCGAGAGCGCCAGGATCAGCAGGTGCAACGTGAAGAGGTGCTCGAAGTGCAGCATCTGACCCCAAGAGCTGTGATAGCTGGCCCACACCAGCACCAGACCGGCGAACAGTGGGCCGGTGAACCGAAAGGCGAAACCGATCAGTGCTGCGACACCGGCCAGGATCGAAGCCCCGAACAGCAGCCAGACGCGTGAGCCAAGCGGCTGGTCGAGAATGGTGGCGATCCCGACCGGCTCGAATTCTGACGTCGGTCGGTTGGCCAAGCGCGAGAACTCAAAGACGTTCGCGACCAAATACGCAACGACGAAAGCGGTGATCAGAATTCGGAGGGCGGCCAGCCTCTCCGCCGGGGCGGGCTCGTGCAACCAGCGATCGACCGTCATGGAGCCACCAGGCACGAGGCATGGATCGTCCGCTCGAGGGGCGGATCGCCGGAGGACCGATCGGTGACATCAAATCGCTCCGTCGCCACTTCGATTCGGATGACCGGATCGTCGACCCGGTCGGCCACGTCGGAACACAACCTGTCGGCTTCGCCTCGGCGGACCGTGTCGGACAGGAACGATTCGGCGATCAGCGGATCTCGGGTTCGTGCGATCGTGAACATCGATAGGTCTACCGCATCGCCTTCGTCGGCGAACCCGCGAACGGTCACGAAGCTCACGAGATTCGATCGAGCTGTGGCGTACATCGGGTAGGTCGACAGCGGCAGGCCGTCACGGTTTCGCACCACCGGCGACAAGAGCGCGGCGAGCAGGGCAATCGTGGCAAATCGGCGAACCCAACGTCGGCGTCCGGAGTCGCTGCCCATGACCAAATCTACCGCTCGGCGTCAATACCGAGCGGCGCGCCCGACCCTAACTGACGGTGCCGTCCCTGATCATCAGGGTCTTGAGATCGCTGTGGAAATCGAGCGCATACTGACCGCCCTCACGGCCGATACCGCTGATCCCACATCCACCGAAAGGAGCGGCGAGATCCCTCACCAAGAAGGTGTTGACCCACACCACCCCGGCCCGGATGGCTCGCCCCACCCGTTCGGCCCGCTCGGCTGAGCCGGTCCATGCCATGGCCGACAGTCCGTACCGGGTGCTGTTGGCCAAACGGATCGCATCAGCCTCGTCGGTGAAGGTTTGGAAGGTGAGCACGGGCCCGAAAATCTCGGACTGGACCACTTCGCTGTCGTTGGAGACCGGCTCGATCAGGGTGGGCTCGTAGTGGAGACTGCCCTCCACCTTGTCACCGCCACGCACGATCGTGTCCCCCGCAGCACGGGCCCGTTCGACATACCCGTGAACCGAATCTCGATGCACCGGATGAACCATCGGACCGATATCGGTCTGATCGTCCCGACTGTCCCCCAGAACCAACGCATCGGCGTGATGATGGAACCGTTCGAGGAAGTCGTCGCGAATGGACTCTTCGACCAGCAGCCTGGTGCCCGCCAAGCACACCTGACCCGAATCATCGAACTGCCATGCAGCCCGGTAGGCAGCGGCGTCGAGATCGGCGTCCGCGAATACGATGAGCGGACCCTTGCCTCCGAGTTCGGCGGTGAAGGGCACGATGTTCTCCGCAGCGGCCTTGCCGATGTGTTTGGCAGTGGCCGGAGAACCCGTGAAGGTGATGCGTCGCACGCCGGGTTCGGCCACCAGCGCGGCGCCGACCTCTTCACCGATCCCCTGCACCAGGTTGTAGGCGCCGGGTGGGAATCCGGCCTCGATGGTCAGCTCGGCCAGAAGGGCTGCGGACAGCGGCGACCACTCGGCCGGCTTGTGAATGATGCTGTTCCCCGATGCCAGTGCCGGGGCCAGCTTCCACGTACTGAGCATGAACGGTGCATTCCATGGAGTGATGACGACGGCCGGGCCGGCCGGCATCCGCTGCACGATGTTCCTCATACTCTTTGCGTCCCAAGTGGGCTCCTGATGCTCGCTGATCAGGTCGGCGTAGAGGCGAAAATTGGTGGCACCTCGGGCCACCAGCCGATTCTTCATCGACTCGTACATGAATCCCATGTCGAGCGTCTCGACCATGGCGATCTCGTCGTTGTGGGCTTCGATCAGATCGGCCAGCCGGTACAGGACTTCGGCTCGTTGCAACGGTGTCCACGACCCCCAAAGGTCGAACCCGGATCGGGCCGCTTCGACTGCGGCGCTCGCCGTCCTGTGGTCGCCCCGGGCAACCATGGCGAGTGGGCCGCCATCCCAGTCGAGTGCTGATCGGGTCTCGAATCGTTCCTCGCTTGGTACCCACGAGCCCCCGATGAAGTGGTCGACCGGGACCGACACTCCCCCGACATCCTGTCGTCTACCCGTTTGGGTCGCTGCCATGATCAGCCCTTGGTCTCGTCGTCGACCGTGCTCTCGTAGTGTTTGGCCCCCGGTCCACGAGGCGCTCGGACGCCTCGGAACTCCCAATCGCCTCCCTGGGCAGTGGACAGCACTTCTTCAGAATCGCTTGGTTGCGCGCCAACGTCGGTTCGGACCGGAGCGGGGCCGGACACAATGGTGTTGGTCAACGCACCGAGTCCTTCGACCTCGACAGTCACGACATCGCCGGGATACACAGTGCGTGAATTGGCGGGCGTGCCGCTGAGGATGACGTCGCCGGGCACGAGGGTGATCGTGCGGGCAAGGTCAGCAACGATGTAGTGCATATCCCACTCCATCTCGTTGGTGTTGCCGTCCTGTTTCACCTGACCGTTGACGACGGTCCGGATCTGCTTGTTGTGGAAGTCCCAGTCGGTTACCAACCCGGGCCCGACCGGGCAGAGCGTGTCGCTGCCTTTCACCCGCAACATCGAGCCGGCGTCGGTGTCGCGAAAGTCATGGAGGCCGTAGTCATTGGAAACCGAGTACCCGGCGATGTAGTCCCCTGCCGCCGCCGGTGACACGTTCCGGCAGGTCTTGCCGATGACGATGGCGATCTCACCTTCGTAGTTCAGCCACTCACAACCCTGGGGTCGGACGACGTCCGACCCGTGGCCGGTGAGGGCAGTGATCGGCTTGTGGAAGTACGTGGGCGCCGGTGGGAGTTTGGTCATGAACTCTTCGACACGGC
This sequence comes from Acidimicrobiales bacterium, assembly GCA_048550155.1. Lineage (GTDB taxonomy): Bacteria > Actinomycetota > Acidimicrobiia > Acidimicrobiales > SZUA-35 > JABDIY01. The sequence goes on from JBLYYW010000208.1 coordinate 4,045, forward strand.
TGCGGTAGTTCAGGTGGATGCACAGGATCTTGGTCGGGTGCGACGGGGCCAGATGGATCGCATCTTCGGTTGACACCTCGCGACCGTCGGGCGCGACGAGCCGGTCACCGTCCCGAAGCACTTCGGTCGGGTAGCCGTCGAGAAGTATCCGTCGGGTTTCAGTCATCGTGGGCCTTCCTGAGAACGTGGACTGGGGATAGTTTGGTACCGAACGATCTCGGAGGCAACCGTTGTCAGACCTCGGCGTCAGCGTTGGTGATGACGATTCGAAGCAGGCGGGCAAGTTCTTGCTTCTGCTCGGTGCTGAGGCCGCCGGCCATCTCGCCTTCGAACCGGTTGAAGACCGGGAAGAGCTCCTCGATCGTGGTTCCGCCCTCCTCGGTGAGGGTCACGATCACCCGGCGGCGATCGGATTCGACCCTGGTGCGCTCGACCAGCCCCTGCTTTTCGAGCGTGGTGAGCATCCCGGTGAGGGTTCCCTTGGCCAGGCCGCATTCTTCGGCCAACTGGGCGGTTTCCATCTGCCCCCAAACCCACAAGACCCACAGGATCGTGAAGCCTCCCCACGAGAGTCCGTAGTCGGAAAGCACATCACGCTCGGCCCGACGGCGGACGCTGGCCGCGGCACGGTAGATGTTGGAGATGGCATCCAACGATTCGAAATCGAGCGGGAACGACCCCAGCCGGGCTTGCACGTCACGCTCGGCTCGAAGCAGCTCCTGAGCGGTGGGTTTGGTTTCATCGCGACTCATGACCGCTGCCAAGATAGGCCCCAACATGGGCCAACGCGGCACGCTGAGTCGGTTGAATCGTTTGGTACCGAACGATTAGGCTCCCTCCATGGCAGAACTGCACGGCCTCATGTATCCCCGCACTCCCGATGGCCGCGCCGGGATCCTGCCCGACCCGCCGTGGCACTACAGCGGAGAGATGCTCACAATCGAGTTCCGGACCGATCCTGCCAACGTGGCCGAGCTTCTGCCAGCGCCGTTGGAATTGGCGGCTGAGGACCCCGGCGCAGTTGCGATCATCTGGGCCGAATGGCAGAGCTGCAGCGACTCCATGGACGAACTGCTCGACCCGGCCAGAGCCCAGTACAAAGAGGTGTTCGTGGTCATCCGGTGCCAGTACGAGGGGCAAACCTACAGCCGCGCCGCCTACATCTGGGTCGACAAGGACTTCGCCATGGCCCGAGGGCATATCCAGGGTTACCCCAAGAAGATGTCGGAGATCTGGATGACCCGACCCATCACCCACGGCAAGGCCGGTCCACGGCTCGAACCAGGTGGACGGTTCGGCGCGACCCTCAGCACATTCGGCCGCCGGATCGCCGACGCCCGCTTCACCATCACCGGTACAGCCGAGTCGGCCGGTTTTGTGAACGGCCATCCGATGTTGCACACCCGACAGATGCCGGCGATCGAAATGGACGGGCGGGATTCGCTCGACGAGTTGGTGACGATGCGGGGCTTCGACGCCGACCTGGGCCCGGTCTACAGCGGCGATGCCGAACTGGTCCTGCACGACTGCCCGACCGAAGAACTCGATCGCTTCGGTGATGTCGAGATCATCGGAGGCTTCTACCGGCAAGTGGGCAATTCCATGCATGCAGGGTCCACCGTGTGGGCTGCACCAAACCCGATGGCAGCAGAAGAAAGGGACGGCCGATGACCGCCCAAACCTATGTAGACGACTACCTGGACGACCACGGCCCCGACGACGCCGACATCACCAGTCACGACACCTATGTGAACGGCGTACCCCACGCCACCTTCACCCGCCTCCGAACCGAGGACCCGATCCACTGGACCGATGAGGCCGACGGCAGCGGATTCTGGTCGATCCTGCGTCACGACGACGTGATGGCGGTCAGTCGCGATGTGCAAACGTTCACCTCGTCGAAGGGAATCCGGCTCGAGGAGATGGATCCCGAGCAGCTCGAGGCTCGCCGCACGATGATGGAACTCGACCCGCCCGACCACACCCGCTACCGGCGGCTGGTGAGCAAGGGATTCACACC
>JBLYYW010000209.1:0-5078 GCA_048550155.1 Acidimicrobiales bacterium
CATGCAGATCATCGGACGTCATCACCAAGATGCATTGCTCCTGGATCTCGCCCGCCATGTCGAGACCGAGCGGCCCTGGCCCTTGATGACGCCTTCAAAACCAAGCGGCTGATTTGCTGTGGTGGGTTCGCCAAACTGCCGTAGGAGATGCGACGCCGATCCTCGCAAAAAGCGGACCAGGGCGACCATGGGCCACAATGACGGGATGGAAACCGTGCAGGTTCGACCGAGAGATCCTCGACGGTTCGCCGAAATCGTCGGACCAGAGCGTTCCGAGACCTTTGCATCGATTGTCGGCGGTGATGCGGTCCAACAGCTTCGCGGACGCCGGGTCATCAACGTCAACTCCACCGCCGCCGGGGGTGGAGTCGCAGAGATGCTGCATGTCCTGCTCGGCTACGTAGTCGGCAGCGGGATCGAGGCCTCCTGGCTCGTGATCCAAGCAGAGCCTGACTTCTTCGATGTGACGAAGCGGCTCCACAACCATCTCTACGGCGGTCCGGGTGACGGTGGCCCGCTGGGACCTGACGAACAAGCGGTGTATCGGTCGACACTGGCCCCCGAAGGGGACGCGCTCGCAGCGCATGTCCGCCCGGGCGACATCGTGATCCTGCACGATCCTCAAACAGCCGGGCTTTCACGATGCGCCAAGGATCTCGGCTGTCACGTTGTCTGGCGCTGCCACGTCGGAATCGAGGAGCAGAACGAACACAGCCGGCTGGGGTGGGACTTCCTTCGGCCGCACCTGGAACCGTTCGTGGATCGCTATGTGTTCACAGACCGCCGCTTCCGGCCTGATTGGGTTGGCGACCTCGACTACTTCACCATCTGGCCATCGATCGATCCGTTCTCATCCAAGAATCAGGAGATGTCACAGGAGACCGTCGAGGCGATCCTGACCCATGTGGGGCTGATCGCCGGCAGAGGCGGCGACAGACGCTTCGTTCGATCCAACGGTTCGACCGGGACCGTGGAGCGGGTCTGTGACATCGTGAGAGCCGGACCTGCACCCGGACCAGAGACCCCGTTGATAGTCCAGATCTCGCGTTGGGATGTGATGAAGGACATGATCGGTGTGATGGATGCGTTCGCCGCCCACGTGAGTGCCGGTCGTGAAGCCGAACTGGTCCTGGCCGGCCCGGTCGTAGCCGGGGTTGCAGATGACCCCGAGGGGATCCTGGTGCTTCAGGACTGCTGGAACCACTGGCGAGAGCTGCCCTACGAAGTCCGGCATCGAGTACAGCTGGTGTGCATGCCGATGGATGACGTGGAAGAGAATGCCGCCATCGTGAACGCCCTTCAGCGGCACGCTGCGGTCGTGACTCAGAAGAGCATCGCCGAGGGTTTCGGTCTCACAATCGCCGAGGCGATGCTGAAGGGCACTCCCGTGGTCGGTAGTGCGGTCGGCGGCATCGTCCATCAGGTCATCGATGGCGAAACGGGAAGACTGATCGCGGATCCCTTCGATCACGCCGGGTTCGGGGCCGCATTATGCGAGATCCTCGATGACAACGAGCTGCGACACCGTCTTGGTGAGGGGGCCAGTGCAAGAGCGCTCGAAACCCATCTCGGCGACACCCATCTCGAGCGATGGCTTCAGGTGATCAACAGCCTGACAACCGGTGACGTACACGGAAAGTCTTGAGGCCTGGCCGATTCGAGCTGCAGGGGCGGCTGTGGTCGGGATCAGGTAAAGGTCGAGCACCACATTCGACGTGTGGCTGCGCCCCAGTGATCTGCACGGAGAGGGGTACCCGTTCGGGGGATCCCTCTCCGTACAGTTTCAACTATCCACAATCACTCCGTGGGATGAGAATGTCCGCCCGACAGGCCACCCCCACCACCGGCGAAGGTGCCCTGCGGGCCGTCGAAGACGACCTCGTCGGGAGTGATGCCCTTCGGCTCGACGCCGGGCACGCCGTTGACGGCTTCGGTGGTCGAGGCCAGGTTGTACACCGCGTACGCCACGGCGTCCACGTTGACGTCGAGAGGATCCTGGCCCACGTTGTCAAACGTGTCACAGGCCAGGTGGTAGCACGGGTCGAACTGGTCACCGGCCGTGCCGCCCCAGATCGCCTCTTGTTCCGGAGTCTTGATGACCTCGGCACCGGTGAACAGGCCGCTGGCCGGTATGTCGAGCAGGATGAACACCTGGTAATCGGACCGCCCTGAGAATTCGCTGTCGTCGTAGGGCACACCCTCGATCGTGTAGTACGCCTCGAAAAGGTCCTCGAGCGCTGCGGAGCCGTTTGGAACCGGCACGGGTGCCGGGAACGTGGACTGGTCAGCGTCGTACACGCCGTACACGAAGTTCGGCGACGCGATCATGTCGAAGTTGAGGTACGCAGCGATCTTGTCGACCTCCTCGGGCGTGTTGAGCAAGCCGAACTCAGCGTTGGTGAAGTACTCGAACGAGCCGATCAGGCCCGATTCCTCGGCGCCCCACCACGCAAACCGCAGCGAGTTTTCCGGCACGTACTTCTTGTTGTTCGCCAGCGCCAGCGCAACGGTCAGGATCGCAGCCGAGCCAGAGCCGTTGTCTTGAACTCCCGGACCCTCGAAGACCGAATCCAGGTGGGCACCGGCCATCACAACGTTGTCGGTATTCTTGCCCGGCAGATCTGCGATGACGTTCTCGGTGATCGTCTCCGTCGTGATGCCGACGGCGGCGAGGTCGACCACGCCAGAGGTTGTCGACAGCGTGACGCCATCGGCGTAGGCGACGTCGAGCACCGGGATTGTCACCCCGGGCCCGCCGAGCGTGCCGTTGATGATACCCAACCGATCAGGGGTGTTGCCTTGGTTGAAGATGATCGCAGCTTCGGCGCCAGCCGCCTCTGCGTTGATCGCCTTGTCCGCAAACGCGCACGCGCCCCGCTGCATGAGCGCGATGTCGTCGGGCCCACTGAAGTCGAGACCGACGAAATCAGCTGCTTCACAGCCCGACGACGACGAGTTGCCGAGACCGAGGTCGAGGTCAACGGCGACGATGTTGCCGCCGGAGACGGCACCTGAACCGGAGAAGGTCATCGTCTGGGTCGGGATCGACGCGGCGTCGAGGGACAGCGAGCTCGAGCCCTCCTCGTAGCTGAAGAAACTGAACTCTTGTCGCTCGACGGTAAGGCCGGCATCCTCGAGCAGGTCGACGACGTAGTCGACCGAGAGGTCGTAGCCGGGCGTGCCCGAGGCGCGCGTGTCACCGTTGGCAGAAGCAATATCCTGGAATGCCCGAAGGTGCTCGCTGGCGTCCTCTCCGCTGACACATTCCAGGAACTTGTCGATCTGGTTGAGGTTGCGGTTCTCACACGCCGCCTCTGAGGGCGCAGCTGCCGCGACGCTCGGAATCGTCGCCGCCATGAGGGCAAGCACGAGCATGCCCCCCATGAAGCGATTACGGAATCGCGAAGTTCTATCTCTCATTGGTTATGAACCTTCCTTGCTTCCAGCGCGAGTACGTCCCGCGCACGCCGGAACCCCGGGAAGCCTCACCGTAGTCTCCCCCGACCACACGTGCTGTCGAGCCAAAAGTGAGCAGCCGACGGCCAACAAAGCCGAACCGGTCTTGTCCCAGAGTTGAATGATGGAACTCACAGGCCCGGATGGACGGTGCAGCCGTGGTCTACAGTGGCTTCACATTCGACCGGCTAGGTGAGGACAATCCATCGTGCGAAAGTACTGGTTACTCGACCAACACGGCGGTGACGGGCCCACCGCGCTCGTCTATACCGACGGCAGTATGCACATCGTCGAGGTTCTGCGATTCGGACCAGGCATAACCGAACTCGACGATCAACAAGCGGTGTGGGACAGCGTTATCGGCAAGCTCGCCCCAACCATGAAACCGCTGGTCGACGCGTCATCCATCGAGGTTGAGAGCGTCGAGCCGCACGCAAATCTGCGCCGTGACGCCAATACTGGCTTGCCCCAGACCAGTCGAGCTTTTCGGCGAGGCGCTGACAAGGGGGGTCGCTCTGGGCGTGTCACAGGCGGTCCGAGCCGCAGGGGTGGCCGGGGCGATCGCTAACGCCTGAGAAACAGGTGCGGCCCCGCTGATCGCGTAGTCCGCCGCTGACGGCGCTGTGCGGTACTCGGCATGAGGGGTCGGACCTCGGCTTAACAGCTACACGCGAAGGCAAATCGTCTAGCGTCACGGCAGGTTGTCGGATGATTGGGCGTGTCAACCTCCTCGCCAACTGCGTCATCTGCAGCAGTGGCGAGACCAAGCACCACATCAAGCCACTACCAGCAAGCCGCTTGACAAGGGAGGGTTCTGACACTCCCGGCCTACAGGGTGTTGGCTTTGTGCCGATCGCTGTTGACGTTCGCCTCTTGGCAGCTTGGATTCGCCGCCGGATAGTTGCGATAGATGGCTCTTCAGGAAGCAGCTCTGGGGGGCGGTGCGAAGGAGATGTGCGATGTGCTATCGGTTGGTCGCTCTGATTGGAGCGGTTCTTCTGATCGCCGGAGTGAGCCCGGTCCAAGCTCAGCAGTCACCACTGTCTTCGCGGGCTACTGCAGCCAGCGCGGTCGCCTTCAACACGGCTATCAATCGGGTCAGTGTCGAGCACCCGCTCGAGGTGCCCGTCCACGAACAATTCTCCGCGGTGATCGAGGATGACTACGTCGTCAACCACTGGAGCGCTGCACTCGTCAACTCCGAAGCTACTGGTGCAGCGCCCACATGCAGCGATCACCCAAACCTGGATGTCACCGTTCCGGGTACTACGATTCGACCCGGCGTTCCTCTCGACCTCGAAGCTGCTGCTCAAGCGCAAGTGGGACCAGCAGCAGTTGTCACCTCACTCGGACGGCATCTCAACGACTGGCGAGCCTATCTTGATGGTGAGCTTCATGACCTCGATCTTGAGGCGGCAGTCGAAAGCCAGTTCGGACCGTCGTGGTCGCTGGTGGCTGTCGGCAGCCACCGATGTGACTGGCGGGCGATGGATTTGTCCAACGTCCCGCCTTCAGTTATGCCACTGGTGGCAGTTGCGTCGGATCAGTTCGGCGATGTCGACGCAACTGCGGTCGGGGTCGCCCGCTTCCACTCGGTTCTGGGGCTCGTTCAAGAGTGGTAC
>JBLYYW010000210.1:0-10849 GCA_048550155.1 Acidimicrobiales bacterium
CTGTGCGGTGTCGGGGACTCCGCGGTCGACGACGAAGGGCTCGAGAAATCTCCACCGGACATCCCCGAAGCGGAGCGTGCCGTAGACGAACAGGTCATGCTCGGTCATGCGAACGGCAACGGTATCGAACCCGTCGCGAGTCGGGCGACCCAGATCGCGACCCCGATGACACTATTGAAAACCACAAACGGGCGGATCATCCGCACCAGCGCGGACTTCGGCACGATGGGAGATGCGACACCGATCACACACAGTTGAACGCAGATCAGCACTGTCCAAGGGTGCAGCGCCCACGCCATTGTCACATTGCCGCGCAGCAGTGCGACCCCGGCCCGCGAGCCACCGCACCCGGGACAGTAGCCACCGGTGCAGCGTCGAAACGGGCACAGAACCGGTCCGTCTTCGGTGACCGCACCCGACACGAAGCCGACCAGGGCCAGCCCGCTCGCCAGGTAGAGCGGCAGTCGAGGGACGGTCACAATCGGCATCGACGTATGCACACAGAAACGGTAGGCCATCACAGCCCCCCGGGTCGGCTCTGTCTACGATCGCAAGCAGTCGGCACACCAACCGGTCGCACGAGGGAGGGAGGCCAGGTGAGCGAACAATCAGGCTCGTCAGTTCCAGGGTGGTACCACGCCGAGGGCGACCCGCCAGGAACCCATCGATACTGGGACGGCAAAGAGTGGCATGGCGGCCCCCAGGTCGTCAGTGCCGGGCAGGTCGCCCCGTCATCGTTTCCGCAGGGATACGCCCCTCACGGAACGAGTTTCGCCGAGGGCAGTCAGGCGGTTACGGCACTGATGCTCTCGATCTTCGGGTTCTTCTGTTGCGGTGTTCCCGCCGCTGTCGGCTGGTACGTGGGCCAGCAAGAAACCCAACGGATCGACCAGGGCATTCGGAATCCGTCGAACCGAGGTACGGCGACGGCTGCCAAAGTCATCGGACTACTCGCAGTGCTCTTGTGGGGTGCGCTGTATGTGCTTTGGTTCCTCGGCGCGGCTCTCGCTGCGGTGTGACGGTTCGGTTGGCGAGTAGTCGCACCAGCTGATGTTTGCGTCTCCACCGCACCGGGCGTCACAATCGGGCGGTGGGAAGCGACCATCCATCCAGTGAGTTCTGGCAGGGGATCCGCCGCCCCGTCGAGTCAGCTTCCACTCTTCCGGCTGAGGCCTACGTGTCCGAGGGGTTCTTCGAGGCGGAGCAAGCTGCAGTCTTTGACCGGGGGTGGGTCGGGGTTGCATGTGTGGATGAACTGTCTGCGGGAACCGTCTTGGTGCGGCCGATGGGAGCCCGATCGGTCCTGGTAACACGAAACGAGCAGGGCGACATCCACGCCTTCCTCAACGCGTGTCGCCACCGAGGAACAGAGTTGCTCGACTGCGACTCCTCGGGACTCTCGATGATCCGCTGTCCCTACCATCGTTGGGGATACAGACTCGACGGCACCCTGGTCGCCACGCCCCGCTTCACAGACGTGCCGGTGGACGGGTTCGATCCGGCCGACTATCCGCTGAGGCCGGTTCGGGTCGAGGTGTTCGCCGGCCTGGTGTTCGTATGTCTTGATCCCAACACTGTGCCCATCGCCGACTACTACGGTGACTTGTCGGATCGACTGGCTGGCTATCGGCTCGAGGGCTGGACCGTTCGGGAGCGGTCGACCTTCGAGATCAACGCCAATTGGAAACTGCTTTCGGAGAACTTCCAGGAGTACTACCACCTGACCTGGGTTCATCCCGAGTTGGCCAAGGTCTCGCGGGTGAAGGATCACTATCGGTACCAGGGCCCCGGCATGTACTGCGGGCAAACGACGACGCCGGTCTCAGGAGATGACCGCAATGACTGGCTGGCTATGCCGGCCGCCTCCGACCTGTCCGTGTCTGATGCGCAGAGCGGCCGTTTCCTTGCGCTGTTCCCCAACGTCCTGTTGAGCGTGTTGCCCAACCATGTCTTCGTGATCCAACTCGAACCGCTCTCACCAGGGCGCACCCGGGAGCGTTGTACATGGCTGCTGCCACCGGGTGATGTGCCGGTTGATGAAGCGACCTTCGCACTGACCAGAGACTTCTGGATCGATGTGAACAACGAAGACATCGAGATCTGCGAGAGAAGTCAGCGGGGCCTTACTTCCGGTGGGTTCACCGAAGGTCGCTATTCGGTCCGGTACGAAGAGCCGCTCCACCGTTTTGCCAACATGCTGGCCGACCACTTCCAGCGTCGCCAACGAGTCCCGGATGGGGACAGGCACGACGACGGCGCTCGCTTCGGAGATGGCCCGATTCCGGTCTGAACCGAAGCCAGCACGGTCTTTGTCCGGGTCGACTGGGCTGGTCCACAATCCGTGGTAGTAAAGTCTCAGTGTTCGGTGCCCGCCGGACGGTTTCACGTTAGGAATACTCATAATGCCCAGCGGAACGGTCAAGTTCTTCCACACCGAGAAGGGATACGGCTTCATCTCCCGAGAAGACGGTGATGACGTATTTGTGCACTACTCCAATATTGAAGGTTCCGGGTACCGAAGCCTCGAAGAGGGACAGAAGGTCGAGTTCGAAGTCGGCCCGGGACGCAAGGGCGAAGAAGCGCTCAACGTCCGGGCTGTCTAGCGATGCCGCAACGGCTGGCTACAGCTCGCTGATCCAGCCCGAAAGAGCGGCACCGATCTCTTCGGCGCTGTCTTCCTGAACGAAGTGGATCCCCGCCACCGTCACCTCGGTCTGATTGGGCCAACTGCGGCAGAATTGACGCTGTTCGCCGGTCAGGATCGTCCCGGGGTCGGCGTTCACGAACAGTTTCGGAACGGGGCTGCCCGAAAGCCACTCGGCGTACTCGGTGACGATTTCGGCCACATCGGCTGGCTCGCCGTCGAGTGGGATCTCTCGCGGCCACGTGAGAGTAGGTCGTCGATCTTCGCCCGGTTGGGCGAATGGTCGCCGATACTCGGCCATCTCCTCGTCGCCCAACGTTCTCTGAATTGAAGCCGGCAGAATCGCTTCGACGAACAGGTTCTTCTGCAGAACCATTTCCTCACCGGCGGGTGATCTCATCGATTCGAAGATCCCGCGTGCGCCTTCGGGCCATTGATCCCAGGTGACCGGCTGCACGATCGCCTCCGTGTAGCAGATACCGATCACGCGGTCTCGGTGACGATTGGCCCAATCGAAGCCCAGGGCAGAGCCCCAGTCGTGTAGGACCAACACGACGTTGTCGCCGATGTCGAGCTGGTCGAGCAGGCTGTCCAGGTATCGCCGATGTTCCACGAAACGGTAGGAACCCGGTCCGGAGTCTTCCAGCTTGTCCGAATCGCCCATGCCGATGAGATCCGGCGCAAGGCAACGCGCCTGCGCGGTGACGTGAGGAATGATGTCCCGCCAGAGATACGACGAGGTGGGGTTGCCGTGGAGAAACACCACAGTCCGTTCACCCTCGCCGGATTCGTGGAACGCCATGTGCTTGCCGTGCACCACAATGTCTGACTTGGTCAAGGGTTCGATCGACATGGTCGAAGACTACTGAGCCTCTTCCGACTGCCTCAAAACCTCGCGTTCGGTCTTGCATGACTTCGGTTGTGGCCGATAGGACAGCGCTACGCAGTCAGCGGGCAAGGAGGAGCAAACGATCACGATGCGCATGAGTCAACTCTGTTCCACGGCGATCGTCCTCCTGGTGGTAGGGACTGCATGCACTCTGCAAGAGGATTCCCGGCAGGAGGTCGCTCCGTCGGTGCCGATCACCTCAGAGCCTCAGCTCGCAAGCGCTGGGCATTCGAGCGCTTCAATTCCCACTCCAGATCCGGCAGGCGGCAGCCGGGGCAACGAACCGGCCCCGACCACGATCCCGGTCTACCCTCGAGCAGGTCTGAGGACTGGCGATGTTGGATCCGCGGTCTCACGACTCCAGAACGAACTGGAAGCCGCCGGCTTCCGCACCGGCGACGTGGTGGACGGGGTGTACGGCCCCGGCACCGCGTCGGCAGTTCTTGCGTTCGAGAAGTACGAGGGCCTCGAACGAGATGGCGTTGCCGACCCCGAGATGCTCGGTGCACTGGCCGAAGCTGACGTTGTCGGACCGAGATCATCGGTCCCGGGACCCGGAATCGACATCGACCTCGAGAGGCAGATCTTGTTCGCGACCACCTCGAGCGGAGAGCTGAGGATCCTGAACACGTCAACAGGGAATGGGGAGCTGTACCGCTCGTCGAGCGGACGGCAGGTGCGAGCCACGACTCCGGTGGGGAACTTCAGAATCGAACGCCGAATTGACGGGGTCCGCCGAGCCTTCCTCGGATCCCTGTATCGACCCCTGTACTTCAAGAGAGGCTGGGCGATTCACGGCTCTGGATCCGTTCCGGCCTATCCCGCCAGTCACGGCTGTGCCCGCGTGAGAAACGATGATCAGGACTGGCTCTTCGAGAGCTTCGAGAACGGTGTCAGTGTCAACATTCACAGGACACTCCCACGCTTCGACGAAACCGTCGAGGCGGCAATCATCTACTGAACCACCGGGCGAGCCAGCGAATCGGCAATGATCGTCAAGTGATGGACCGATGGCACCCGATCACGGCGGACGAAGGAATCGATCCGTGTTGATCTCTGCCCTGTGCAGGTTTCTCACCCACCTCTTCTTCTCGCGGGTCGGCGTACTGCATGCAGAGCGAATCCCGACTTCAGGCCCGGTGATCATAGTCGCAAATCATCATTCGGCGCTCGTGGATCCGATGGTGTTGTTGGCCACGCTCGAACGCCAACCACGGTTCATGGCGAAAGCGGTCCTGTGGGACTGGAAGTATCTCCCACTACGCCCCATCCTGCGCTTGGCCCGGGCCGTTCCGGTCCATCGCGTCAAAGACGGCGGCGGCGACAACAGTGCGATGTTCGCCGCCACCCGCGAGGTGCTTCTCGACGGCGGCATGGTTGCCGTGTTCGGCGAAGGTGTCTCCCATGACATGCCCGGGCTCAAAGACCTGAAGACCGGCCCCGCTCGTATCGCTCTCGGCACTCCAACCGAGACGTCCGTGATTCCGGTTGGGCTGGTCTTTCCGGATCGACCTCGCTACCGCTCGACTGTCACCGTCGTCGTCGGGGATCCTCTTGTGGTTTCGGGAAGCGAAGGCGGCGACGCCGATCGCAATGCGGTTCATATCGTGACCAGGGATCTGACGGCTGCCCTCGGCAAGGTTGCACCAACCTGGGAATACCAGGATGACCAGCATGCGGCCCATACCGCAGCCAGTGTCGTCGCAGCTCGACACGACGTCACAGAGGGTGAGGTTCTCAATCGAATCAACAGGGCGCTCGATGCTGAGAACCCGATCGCCACCGATGTGTTGAACGCATCCAAGGACCTGCTGGACGAGTGTCAGCTCCTCGATGTTGAACTCAAACATGTGCTGGACGAGAATGCCGGGCTCGGAGCTCTGGCCCGAAGCGCCCGTTTCCGAGCGGTGCTCTGGGTCCTCCCTACGATTCTCGGTCACATCGTCAACTATCCGGCGTATCTCACTGTTGATCTGATCGCCAGAAGGAACGACTACAACTTCCAGGCGACGTCGAAACTCCTTGCCGGAGCGCTGGTCTACCCGGCGTGGTGGCTGATGCTCTTCGTCGGAACGTGGTGGGGCGTCTCGCTCGGATGGGCAGTTGTGGTTGCGTTGAGCGCGATTGTGGGTGGCTACATTGCCGGAGCCAAAATGCGGCTGGTGAAGAGCTTCAACGCCCACATGAGCGCCGAGGAGAACCACACCGACCTGAGCTCTCTCGAGCGACTCTTCGATGACGTGCTCCGGGCCGTTGACCAGCTGCCCCGCTGACGGGGCACTCTCCACGAACCCTCACCAAAGAACGAGGCACTCAGGGGTGAATCAGGGTTTGCCCCGATGGCACGACGCCGCCCTCTACAGGACACTGAAGCCATGAACAGACTCTTCACAGCACCAAACAGTGGTCATCTCGCCGCGGCGTTCGTGGCGCTTCTGGCTCGCTTCATCCTCGGGGGCCTGCCCCTCGTCGGCGGACTCATCAGCTTCGTCCTGTTGCTGGTGATCCTCTACCACCTTGCCCGAGTAGCGATGAACATGATTCGATTCGCCCCCTCCGGAGGCTGATGATCGATCACCCGAGACTTCGGGCCGTGTCGGACAAGGGGACCTTGGACTTCGAGGCCGGATAAGAACCCAGGACTCGGTCACCAAGATTCGAAGTGACACCCAGCCAATACCGCTCGTTCCGATAGTGGTGGAGTCTGTGGTTGCGAGCCAAACGTCGGTAGTAGCGAGTCTTGGGTCGATATCGGGTATGGACGAGCAGGTGGGTCCACTCGTAGTGAGCCAACGACAGATAGGCGAAAAGGATCCCGGTCAGAACCGGACCTGCCAGCGAAGCCGTGCCAGCGGTCGCTGAAATGAGCATGGCCAGGGGCAACGTCCATGCTGCGGTGCCGACCGCGATCAACACACCGAAGACCGCAGTGTCAACCCCACGGAGAAGAACGAAGTCGAGAGCAGAGGGGTCGAGGTGATGTTGGCGATGCCCGACCCCCGTCTTCAGCACCCGCATGCGGTGCGACTCGACCGGAGCATGCAGCAGGAAGAGGTGAATCACCCACTCGACGACACCGACGAGCGTCGCCGAGACCGCAATGACCACAACGTCAGCCCCTGACCACACACTGATGCTTGATCGTGCGACCACCGCAGCCACGACCAGCACGAAAATGACCTGAGCTGATCTGGCCGCACTGAACGCGGCGAACGCCTCGCGCTTAGTGCCCAAGTCGTCGGCCCGCATGACGAATAGTCTACTCGGCCCCCTCTTTTTCTGAGTTCGGGTTTACCCGGCGGTCACATTCAGATAGGAAGTTGCGGGACTCTAAAACGAAGGACGATTGATGACACGCTCACTCAAGACCCTACTCACCCTGCTCGCAGTGTTCGCCCTGCTCGGTTCGGCATGCGGAAGCGGAAGCGATGAGGCCGGATCTGGTGATGGAGATGGATCGTCCGATGGCAAGGATGTGAAGGCTGCGTTCGTGATGGTGGCTCCGGTCGGGGACGCCGGCTGGAACTTCATGCACGACAAGGGCCGGCAGGCGGCCGAGGCAGCAACCGGGGTCGAAACGGCATTCGTCGAGGCAATCCCCGAGGGTGGCGCCGAGTTCGACAACGCAGTCCAGCAGTTCATCGACGACGGCTTCAACGTGATCTTCACCACATCATTTGGCTATATGGATGCCACCGAGAAGTTTGCCGCCGACAACCCCGACGTCATCTTCGAACACATCTCGGGCTTCAAGATGAACGACACCAACTTCGGCAACAGCTTCGGGCGCATGTACCAGCCTCGCTATATCGCCGGGATGGCCGCTGGGGCGGCTACCACAACCAACAAGATCGGCTACGTGGCCGCCTTCCCGATCCCCGAGGTGATCCGCGGTATCAACGCCTTCACCCTCGGCGCCCGTCGCATGAACCCCCAGGCAGAGGTCGAGGTTGCATGGACCAGCACCTGGTTCGACCCGACGGTCGAAGGAAACACCGCCCAGGCACTTCTTGATGCTGGCGCCGACGTGCTCACGATGCACCAAGACTCCACAGCTACCGGGCAGGCCGCCACCGATGCGGGCGCCACCTTCATTGGATACCACAGCGACATGAGCACCCAGGTCGGGAACTACCTCACCGCTCCGGTCTGGGACTGGTCCAGCCGCTACTCGGACGTGATCAATGCTGCCAAGGCTGGAACCTACACGCCAGAGTCATGGTGGGGCGGCATGGCCGACGGCGTTGTGAACATCGAGATTCCGTCCGATTCCCCAGCGGCAGCAGAGATGACCGAGGTTCGGGATCAGATCATCGCCGGGGAGTTCGATGTCTTCGAGGGTGAGATTCTGGCTCAAGACGGCAGCGTCATGGTGGCTGAGGGAGAGAAGCTCGACGATGGAACGATGCTGGGTATGAGCACTTTCGTCGAAGGGGTCATCGGCTCGGCGGCTGGCTGAAGAAGGCAGCTCGGACTGAGAGCGGAGACCCATGGCTGACTCCAAAGAATCGCTGTCGGTCGAGCTTTCGAATATCTGGAAACGATTTCCCGGAGTTGTCGCCAACGCCGGTGCCGAGTTGAAGGTCCGCCCAGGTTCTGTCCACGCAGTGCTCGGCGAAAACGGCGCCGGCAAGACAACGCTCATGAACGTACTGGCCGGTGTCTATCGGGCCGACGAAGGAACCGTGCGACTCCACGGGGTCGAACACAGCTTCGGCTCCCCAGCCGATGCCCTCGCCGTCGGCGTGGCCATGGTCCACCAGGAGTTCCGGCTGATCCCAACGTTCACGGTGACTGAAAATGTGGTACTTGGGTCCGCTCCGCCGGTCCTCCACAAACGAGAGCTCGAACAACAGGTACGGGAGCTGGCCGAGCGCTTCGGTCTGCAGACCGATCCCGGTCGAGACGTCTGGCACCTCTCCATGGGGGAGCGGCAGCGGGTTGAGATCCTCAAGGCGCTGTGGCGGGACGCGCGAGTTCTCATCCTCGACGAACCAACTGCGGTTCTCACGCCGGCTGAGGCCGATGAATTGGGTCGGATCGTGTCTGCAATGGCTGCCGACGGACGGTCGATCATCTTCATCAGTCACAAGCTGGATGAGGTGACGAGATTCTGCGATGAGGCAACAGTCCTGCGCGGCGGAGCTACCGTCGCAGCGTCTCTCGACGTCGAGACACTGAACGCGTCGATGTTGGCCGAGCTGATGGTCGGTGAGAGCACAGCGATCTCTCAGCGTCGAATCAGGAACAACCCGGCGGACCCCAGCGATCCGGTGTTGTCGGTACGCGACCTCACGGTGCATGGCGTTCACGGAATCGCCACCGTCGACGACGTGTCGCTAACCGTCGGCCGCGGCGAGATCGTTGGAATCGCCGGTGTCGCCGGAAACGGGCAGCGACCGCTCGCTGATGCGATCGCCGGCCTGATCGCCCCAACCGACGGCACGATCGAGGTCGCTGGGTCCGACGTGAGCGGCACCGGTCCGAGCGCCCGCACCGACATGGGTTTGTCGTATGTCCCCGAGGATCGATTGGGTGTGGGGTTGGCCCCGAAACTCACGGTCACGGAGAACGCGATGATGCGCTCGTACCGCAGTCTTGGCTCAGGGCTTTTCGTCGATCGTTCCGGTGCACGTGATCTGTGTGAGTCCCTGGTCGAGGAGTACAACGTGAAGACGGGCGGAATCGACTACCCGATCGCAGGACTGTCGGGTGGCAATCTTCAGAGGCTGCTCGTCGGCAGAGAACTCGCAACCGAGCCGCGGATCCTGATTGCTGCCCAACCCACCCGAGGGCTTGACGTGCAAGGCGTGGCTGCGATCCAGGAAGTGCTCGTCGCTGAGGCAGAGTCTGGTCTCGGGATACTTCTGATTTCAGAAGACCTCGACGAATTGCTTGCGCTGAGCGACCGGATCATCGTGATGCGGGAGGGGCAGGTGTCGGCCGAACTGGACGCCGCTCGAGCGACCAGGGCAATGGTCGGCGAAGCAATGGCAGGCGGCCCGGTCGAAAAGGAAGAGGTCTCCTAGTGTTCGGCCTCGCGCTTCAACGGCGAGAACGACCGCTACGCGGCGGACAGATCCGCTCGGTCACCACCGGAGTTCTGATTGCCCTCGTTGCGGGAGCGGTTCTCCTGATCATCAGCGGAAACGATCCGGTCGAGGTCTACTCCAAGATGGCCGACGCTGCATTCGGCTCACAGCGGGCCTGGTCCAACACCTTGACCAGGGCTGTCCCTCTCGGTTTGGCAGGGCTCGCCGTGGCAGTAGCGGGTTCGATGGGGCTCTGGAACATCGGCGCCGAGGGACAGATCATCGCGGGCGCGATCGGGGGCGCTTGGGTTGCCAGGGTCCTGCCGGACGCCGAGGGATTCATCTTGATCCCGCTGATGTTGATCGGCGCCGTACTCGGCGGTGGTCTGCTGGCCCTTTTACCGGCGGTCGCTCGAGCTCGGCTCGGGGTCAACGAAATCATCACCACGCTCATGCTGAACGAGATCATCATCCGGGTTGTTCGATACCTGGTGAACGGGCCTTGGAAGGATCCCGACAGCGCTGGTTTTCCGCAGGCACCGTCGCTGCCGCCACAGGCTGCACTGCCGAGCCTGTTCGGGCGGGCAAACATCGGGGTCCTCATCGCAGCGGCCGTGCTCGCCGCGTTCGGCGTCTACGCCGCCCGGAGCAAATGGGGATATGAGCTCCGGTTGGCAGGATCGTCAGAGAGAACCGCAGAGTACGCCGGTATCTCGCTTCGAACCAAGATCCTGACCGTACTCACACTGTCGGGAGCGATCGCAGGTCTCGCCGGAGGCATTGAACTCACCGGGTCCTCCAGCCGTCTGGTGGAGGGGGTGGCCAACGGCTGGGGCTTCGCCGGAATCATCGTGGCTGCCCTTGCGCTCATGCGTCCTTCGGGCGTGGCACTGGTCGCCGTATTCTTCGGCGCCGTCCAGGTAGGTGGCTTGGCGATTCAGGTGAGCGGAGTACCCGCGTCAATTGCCAACATCATTCAAGCACTGATCTTGTTCGGAGCGCTGGGTGCAGGGGTGTTCGGGCAGTATCGCCTCGTTCGCACCAGGGTCCCTGCCAGGGTGACGAGGGCGGTCCCCTCATGAACGAGGTAACCCTGGTCGGGCTGATGGTCGACGTGGTCGCCTTCGGTCTCATGTTGTATCTCGCCGCGCTTGGAGAGGTCATCGCCGAAAAGGCTGGAGTCCTCAATCTGGGTGTTGAGGGCATGATGGCAGTCGGTGGCGTCGCCGCGTTCTGGTCCGGAACCGAATTCGGCAATCCGGTACTCGGTCTCGTGCGGCCTGA
>JBLYYW010000211.1:0-6035 GCA_048550155.1 Acidimicrobiales bacterium
AGTGGTGCGTCGGTGCGGGCGGCCGCAAGCATGCCATACGACAAGTCGATTCCGATGGGGCGATGACCACCCTTGTCCAATTCGATACAGAAGTCGCCGGTACCGGCGGCCAGGTCGAGCACGGTGGAACACGGCCCGAAATTCGAAACCTTCATGGTCTTCTTGCGTAACCCCACGTCCAAACGGAACGTCATGATTCGATTGACCAGGTCGTACCGGGGAGCGATCGTGTCGAACATGGCCTGGACCGCCTGGCGTTTCTGGTCACCCTCAGGCAGGTGGTCGGTAGGCATGCTGTCCATCGATCTGACCGTAGCGGGTCCCCCCGGGGCGAACGCCGACCGGGACAGATGACATTTCCGAGGCGGGCAGTTTTGATTAAAAAATGAATGGACTTTCCCACCGCGAGGTGACCCGATGGTGCTAAGGTCGGTATGCGTCGTGGTTACCTCGCAGTAACGCGACTACTGACCCCGGGACTGCCGCCGCCCCCCGGGGTCAGTTTCATTTTCGGATCGCTGCGATCATCTCCCATACCACGGGAGTGCACGGGGAATTCCCCGATCAGCCTCACCCCACCGGGACTCTGTGCCGATGGAACGATCATGGAACCAAGGTCGGTGACTGCGCCGAATACCGCCGCAGGTCATGCAACGGCGCGCTATGACCGCCGCACCGCGGACCGCCGGGAGATCGCCAGTCCTCTGGTCAGTGTGATCATCCCGACCTACAACGAGGCAGAGAACCTCCCGATCCTGGTCCGGCGGCTCGAAAGTGCGCTCGCCGACATCGACTTCGAGCTCATCGTCGTCGACGACAACTCACCCGATCTCACGTGGCAGACAGCCGAGGAGTTGGCACGCGCTCAACCGCGACTCAGCGTGATCCGCAGAACCGACGCCCGTGGTCTTTCTTCGGCCGTCATGTCGGGTTTCGCCCACGCACGAGGCCGCACATTGGCCGTGCTGGATGCGGACCTGCAGCACGATGAACGAATCCTTCCCGACCTCATAGGCGCCGTCGTTGATGATGGGGCGGAGATTGCGGTTGGCTCACGGGAGGCTCCGGGAGGAAGCTACGGCGACTTCGGACCGTGGCGTCGCACAGTGTCCTGGGGCGGCGCACAACTAGCCCGCTTTCTGCTGCGCACACCCGTGAACGATCCGATGAGTGGTTTCTTCGTGGTGAGCCGAGATCGCTACGAATCGGTCGTTGATCGCGTCAACCCCAAGGGGTTCAAGATCCTCCTCGAGTTCCTCGCTACGGGCTCACCACCCAAAGTGGTCGAGGTCGGCTTCAAATTCGGCCAGCGGCTCCACGGAGCCACCAAGCTGACCGGTTCGGTGGTCCTCGCCTACCTCATGGCCCTTCTGGAACTGGCCGGGGGCAGGTTCGTGACCGCTCGGTTCAGCGCCTACGCCATCGTCGGTCTGTCCGGCGTCGTGGTCAGGGCGGTTGTGCTGCTGGGCTTCGGACTTGCTTCCTCGTCAGGCGCCGGCTGGTGGCTGGCCATCGAAGCAGCCGTGCTCTGGAACTACTGGTGGAACAACCGGTTCACGTTCAACGCGTACCGCCAGCGAGGTATCGAGTCACTCATCGGACTTGCCAAGTTCCACGGCGTCGCCGCTCATGGCGTTCTCGTAGCCTCCGCCACCCAGCGACTGGTCGGCGACGTCATCGGAACCGACGGCCTGGCCGTCGCCGGCATCGCCACGGTCGCCGGTCTGGGATTGGCCACGATCGGCAACTACCACCTCAACCGGTCGATCACCTGGCGGGCGCTACCCGCATAGGCGAGCCGACGGTCCTAGACTCGCCGGGTGCGGTCCGGCAATCTCATCGGTGGTGCGATGCTCACGGCCGGGGTCCTCAGCCTCGCTGTCCTCGTAGTACCTTCCAGCCCGGCCCTCGTTGCCGATGTTCGGCTCGACGACCACGAAACCTCCTGGCCTGATCACCGCGAGGTACAGGACGACGCTGTGGACGCCCTTTCCCCACTGTTGGTTCCCCTGGACGCAGAAGCAACCGCCCGACAAGACCGTTCCACGGTCGAGGTTGTCGGGTCGGACCCGACCAGCCGAGACTTCATCGATGCTGCGATCGCCGAAGTGATCGACGCAGACCGACAATCCCGCCGCAACGACGAGAACGCTGCCGCGGTTCGGGATCAGTTCGAGACTGCCGAGGCCCTTGCGCTCGAGGCAGAGCAATCCGAGGCCGACCTTCAGCTGATATCGGCAAGGGTTTCGGAGGTCAACGAGCTTCGTTCAGAGCTGGCTGACCACCAGATCGGTGCCCGCTCGGCTCGATCCCGTTTCGTGGCGCTCGGATCCGCCGCGCCACCTGAGAATCCCAGAAGCCCCGCGCAGTGGATCGCAACCGCCGGAATCCTGGCAGCTGGAGCCGCAGTGCTCGCCAGGGAGCGATTCGCGCCATGATGTCGTTGGCATCGCCAAGATCGGGTCCGATGGTCATGGTCGGGCTCGCCATCGCCATCGCAGCGGTCGATCCGGTCAAACTGGGATCCTCGGACTGGGCTCAACCAGCGCTACTGGCGTTCACTGCACTTGCTGCAGTGCTCGCAACCATTGCGCTCACCGGCGTTCCAAAGCTCACCGGCGGGGCGGCCTGGCTCGCTGGATGGTTGGCATGGGCTGGGGTCGGAGCCCTGATGGCCCCAGAACCCGGCACCTCGCTGCTCGCAGTCAGTTGTTTCGCTGCGATCGGTCTGGCGAGCTATGCGCTGGCTAGTTCTGGCTCGGCCCAGGAGACCGTTCTGATCCTCGGTATCGCCGGGTTGTGCTCGGTTGCGATGGCGATTACTGCGTCGATTCTTGGAAAGCAGGAGCTGTTCACGGGACGACTGACGCTGCTCTTCCTGGAACCGAACCAGCTTGCACGGGCGGCCGGTTTGATCGGAGTCGGTTTTGGGGCCGTCGGGATTGCAGAACTGCTCGGTCGGCGAGATCGAACGGTTCTGCTGGTTTCAGGCCTGGCCAGTATTGGATCCGCAGCGGCGTTGTTGCTGTCCGAATCGCGAACCGGTGTGACGGCAGCTGCGGTAGGCGCCCTGGTCGTGTTGACGACTCATCTGTCTCGTCGCACATCCTTGGCTCTGATCGTCACGCTCGCTCTGTTGTTTGGCGCGGGCGCCGCAGCAGTTCTCAGTGACAACGCCGGCGAGTCGGTGAACCAGTCGCTGGCACGAAGCGCCAATCAGCCCACCAACGAACTTCGCACGCTCAACGGCCGAACGGTGCTGTGGCCCGAGGTCGTCGACGTCTCACTCGAACGCCCGGTCACCGGGGTCGGGCTCGGTCGAGACCGCACCGTCATCTCTCAATTTCGAGCGCAGGGCCGTGTCGTGTGGGACGCCGAGCACACCCACTCACTTCCGCTCCAGCTGTGGTTGACCACCGGAGTCCTGGGTTTGATTGTGGTGGTGGCTGCACTTGCTTGGACTGCGGCAGGTTCTTGGACCGCTCCTGATTCGTTGAAACGAACCCTGGCGTTGGGGCTGCTGACGGTTGTGATCGTCGACGGCATCGTGGAACCGACTCTGCGAGTGCCGGCGTTCGCCTGGGTCGCAGTTGCAGCTGCAACCGGCTTCTTGGCCGCTCCGAAGAGCTGGGCTACCCGAGACGAGAGAACAACGTCGTGACCAAGCCGTCGATCTCCTCAACCGCCTTTTCGTAGGCTTTCAACCGCTTCTTGTAGGGGTCATCGACGTCGAGATCGATTGCCGACAGATAGTTTTGGGGGTCGCGAGTGGTATTGACGCGGTCGAGGAAGGCTTCGATGGTCTCACCCTTGCGAATCTCGCGAACCGCCTCCTTTAGAGGGATCGTCTTGCGCAAGGATCGACGATCGAGCACCGTTGCATCCAAGACGTGCCGGGACTCCATGGTGAGAATGAGATCGGCAGCGGTCAACGTGTCGACATCGAGCTGGTAACTCCGATGATCCGCAACTGAGATTCCTCTGCTGGCGAGGACCCGATGGAGTTCGTCAGGACAACGGCGATCCGACGCCATGAAGCCCGCTGAACGAACGTGGAAGTCGTCGCTTCCGAAGCGATGACGTGCGAGGTATTCGGCCGCTGGGCTGCGGCAAATGTTTGCGGTGCACACGAACAGAATTCGTTGCCGCTGATCCCCGTTGTCCATCCGGACAGTCTGTCCGGTTTATGCGCCGGTGCGGCGGATCAGAGCCCCTACGGTTCGGAAAAGAATCCTGATGTCAGTTCGGAACGACAGATTGATCACGTAGGCCATGTCGAGGTGCAGACCTTCGGAGAGATCCGCCTTGCTGCGCAGGCCCGATGTCTGGAACAAGCCCGTCAATCCAGGCCGCACGAGATGCCGGGGGTGATCCAAAATGCCGTTCTGCTTGGCCACGTGGTACATCTCAGGTCGCGGTCCGACGAGGCTCATTTCGCCCCGGAGAACGTTCAAGAGTTGGGGGATTTCATCGATGCTGACGCTCCGCAGGAAACGGCCGAGCTTGGTGTGCCGAGGATCATCGGGGCTCTTGTGGGTCAGTCGGCGATCTTGGCCGTCGAACTGAACCGACCCAGCTCGGCGATCATGATGCATCGTGCGGAACTTCAGCATTTGGAACGGCTGGCCGTCACGACCGACCCGATCCTGAGTGAGAATCACATAGGGGCCGAGCCTGAGACGCAACGCGACCCACGTGAACACGAGGACAGGGGACAACACCAACAGCGCGCCGCCGGCGAGCAGGATGTCGAAAGACCGCTTTATGAACCGCTCGTACACGGTGCGACTCCGTTTGATGCTGGTGGCTTCAAGCACCAGACCGTTCAGATCAACTCCGCCGAGTTCATTATGGCTTGCTGGGTGCTGCGCCGTCATATCTCGCTTTCGCCTTTTTCGCCTCGTGCCGCTAACGACGGTTCAAAGAACCCTCATGGGCGAAGGTAGCAACCAGTTGACCTTCGGAAAATGACCAAGGGCCAACTTGGGAAGCTCTGCTCATGGGCACCCGGGACCTGTACGGCATGAGTCATAGGTCGGAGTACCTTCTGGGGATGCGTCGAGTGGCAGTCATCCTCACATGTTTCAATCGGCGGGACACCACACTCGCCTGCCTTGACCGCCTGAAGACCCAGACGGCCGTCACCGAAGAGCTGGGAGCCCGGGAGCGCGCCGCCACGGCCGAGGTCACCGTCTTCCTCGTCGATGACGGCAGCACCGACGGCACCGCCGACGCCGTGCGAGATGCTCACCCGGAGGTTCACATCATCGAAGGAACCGGCGACCTGTTCTGGAACCGGGGCATGCACCGCTCGTGGGCGACTGCGATCGAGGCTGGCGGATTTGATCACTACTTCTTGCTGAACGACGACACGATTCTGTTCCCGGACGCACTCGAGCAGCTGATCCGTGCTGCCGAGGCTCCCGAAGATGGGTCGGGACGTGTTGGGCTCGCCGTCGGTGCGACAACCGATCCAGTCACCGGAGAGCTCACCTACGGCGGCTATGTCAGCAATTCGAAGTGGAATCCCATGAAGCTGCGACACCGACTGCTGTCCGAAACCGAACCGGTCGTAACGATGAACTGCAACGCGGTCTTGGTCCCTGCCGCCGTGGTCGAGCAGGTCGGCCAGATGGATCCTACGTACCACCACAGCTGGGGCGACATCGACCTCGGGTATCGCGCATCGAAGGCTGGTTTTGTCCTTTCGGTTCCCCCGGTTCCGATTGGGCATTGTGAACCCAATCCACAGGGAACCGACGCTCACAACAACCCGGACTTGAACCTCCGCGACCGAATCAAGTTCATCAACTCGATCCGCGGCCTCAACAAGGCGGACTGGTTCTATCTGGTGCGCCAACACGGTGGCCCTGTCTGGCCACTGGTGTGGGCGTCCCCTTATGTGAACCTGGGCGTCATGTGGGCCCGTCAGAAGCTCCGGCGCTGACAACCTCCGCTGCGCTCCCGCTCTGTCCCCGATGGCGTTCCACCGCAATCCTGGAGCCGTTGAGTGAGGACCGGTTTCGGTCCATGAA
>JBLYYW010000212.1:0-3782 GCA_048550155.1 Acidimicrobiales bacterium
GATGATCACGATGGTTGATCCACCCCGTGAAGAGGTCCCCGCGGCAGTCAAGGCCTGTCGTCGCGCCGGCATCCGGCCGGTGATGATCACCGGCGACCACCCGCTCACCGCACGGCGTATCGCCGCCGACGTTGGCATCGATACGGTCGGCCGTGCGGTCACCGGCGCCGAACTCAACGAGATCGACGACGACGAACTCGCCACGCTTGTTGCCGAGGTGTCGGTCTACGCCAGGGTCTCGCCTGAGCATAAGCTCCGCATCGTCGGCGCCCTCCAGGACCAGGGCGAGGTTGTGGCCATGACCGGCGACGGCGTCAATGACGCCCCTGCTCTACGTAAGGCAGACATCGGTGTCGCCATGGGAATAACGGGGACCGATGTTTCCAAGGAAGCGGGCGGCATGGTGCTGCTCGACGACAACTTCGCCACCATCGTCAAGGCCGTTCGTGAAGGCCGGACGATCTACGACAACATCCGTAAGTTCATCAAGTACACGATGACTAGCAACAGCGGTGAGATCTACACGATGTTGCTTGCGCCGTTCCTCGGTCTGCCCCTGCCCCTCACTGCCATTCAGATCTTGTGGGTGAATCTGGTCACCGACGGTCTTCCCGGTCTGGCCCTCTCGTTCGAGCCGTCCGAGCCAAACGTCATGGAGCGAGAGCCGTACGCACCCGATGAGAATATCTTTGGTCGGGGGATGGGCAAACACATTCTGTGGGTCGGTTTGCTGATGGGTGTGGTCTCGCTCCTGGCAGGTCTGTTCTACTACAACGCCGACAACGTGGCTTGGCAGACGATGATCTTCACGGTCCTGACGCTGTCGCAGATGGGTCAGGCAATGTCGGTGCGCTCCGACCGCGAGTCACTGTTCAAACTGGGGCTGCGGAGCAACCTGCCTTTGCTTGGTGCAGTGCTGGTGACGTTGGCCCTGCAGTTGCTCGTCATTTACTGGGGTCCGTTACAGAGGGTGTTTGGGACCGAGGCTTTGTCCCTTCTGGAGCTGGCCATAGCTGTGGGTGCCGCCACTGTTGTGTTCTGGGTGGTCGAGATCGAGAAGTTCTTCCGGCGTCGCCGGGCTGCGTAGCCAGGCCAAATTCACGCCGGTGCCGTCCACAGCCCGATCGTGTCGGCGAACTCTGTGACGATCTCGCGGACGGCCCCGTTGAGCATCATGCGGATGGCTTCCTGGTCCCTGGTTGCTTGCTCCATGCCCCACCGGGTGAGCGTATCGAGGCTTTCTGCCAGTTGAGGCCGCAACGCGGCCCATCGCAGTGCTGCGGAGCTGCGGTCTGTTGTCCATGTGTGATCGTGGATGCTGACCAGCCCGGTAACTGCGAAAAGGGTCTTTCTGGCGACGCTGCGGCTGAGGCGATGCGGATCGGCCGCGTGGAGAAGATCCTCCCGCCAGCGTGTGGCGTAGTGGGCAATGTCCCCGTTGAAGCCACGAGCAGCTCTGGCGTCCGCGGCAAATGCCGGCAAGCCCGAGTGCCGATCAGGTCCCGCGAGATGAACGCAGTAGTGACGGAGAAACACGCGGTTTCCGTACGATTGGTCGCTGTCACCTGCGTAGTCACCCGGCTGGGCAGCACCCACCGCAACGCCCCGGGAAACGGATGCGAACTGTGTCGAGAGGGCGGTGCTGGCTGCAGAGGCGGCAGAGGACGACAGCCCAATGGAAACGAGATCAACGTCAGACGTGGGGGGCACCGCCATTCCGGTCGCTACTGATCCATATAGGTACAGAGAGACATCGGGATGAGCTGCAATCGCCGAGATGGCTGCTTCGATCACCGGCTCAAATGCGGAAGGCACGCGGGTTCTGCTGACCCCGGTGACGATGGTGCCATCGGGCGTTATGCCTTCATTCGGATCGCGCATTGGCCCGCTCCCGTCGGTCGTCCTGGCAGCGTAGCCGTGCGGCTAGTTCACCTGAGTGGCAGCAACCAGTTGCGTGCCCGCCTGTACAGTGCCTCCATGGAACACGACCTTTTCACCGCGGCGCTGCACGCAGACGATGCCATCGCAGAACTCACCGATGTCGCACCTGCGCTGCGTCCCAGCACAACGTTTGAGTACACCGCAGGCGACCGAATCTATCGCAGGGGGAGTCACGAGACGACAGAACGTCTCGAAGCGGTTCTAGGTGCCCTCGAGGGTGGTCACTGCGTTGCCTACCCGTCGGGGTCGGCGGCGGTGGCGGCCGTGCTTCGCCACATTCGGCCCGCCCGTATCTCCCTGCCGGATGACGTGTACCACGGAGTGACCGATTTCGTCAGAAGCGAGGCAGACCGCGGCGCATGGCACGTCGTTGCCGCCGCAGATCTCCGCCATGGTGACGTTATGTGGCTGGAGACCCCGTCGAATCCGAAATGCCTGGTTACCGACCTTGCGGCAGTGAGCGCGGAAGCGGGGGAGCGCGGCGTGGTGACGGTTGCCGATGCGACCTTTGCGACCCCGGTTCTGCAGCAGACGCTGGCGTGTGGTGTTGATTTCTCGGTTCACGCCACCACCAAGTTCATCGCCGGCCACTCCGACGCCATGGGTGGGGTGGTTTGTACCAAGGATCGTGAGACCAGTGAAGCGTTGCGAGAAGCCCGGACCATCGACGGTGCGATTCCGGGGACGTTGGAGACCTGGCTCACCTTGCGTGGTGTCCGCACACTTCCGATTCGGGTTGAGCGGCAGAGCGAAACCGCTTTGGCTGTTGCCCGGTTTCTCGACGGCCGGGTGCCGCAGGTTTGGTATCCGGGACTCGAGTCTCAGCCCGGTCACGGTGTGGCCCAACGGCAGATGTCGGCCTTTGGAGGAGTTCTCTCGTTCGAACTCACCGATGCCGAGGCTGCATTGCAGGTGATCGACCGACTTCAGGTGTTCACCGACGCAACGTCGCTTGGCGGGGTTGAGTCGCTTGCCGACTACCGCCGGCGCAGCGACCCGACAGCTCCGCGCGGTCTGATCCGTCTCTCGATAGGCCTAGAAAGCCCAGAGGCCCTAATCACCGACCTAACCCAAGCCCTAGAGCTCTAGAACCCGATACAGAGCAGGGAGTCCGCTCTGGGACTCCTAAGGAACTCCCGCTTCGGGAGTTCCCGAGCTCCGAAGCAACTCCCTCTGGGAGTTGCCTAGTACCCGCCGATATCTACTGCATAGGCCTCGTAGAGCAGGTCTGCACCTTGCTGGCGATGCCGGGAGAGGTCTACCAGCACTTCCATGACGGACTCACGCAAATCGACAACAAGATCGTCAGATCCGCCGGCCGCGGCGATCACATCGTCGATTGATTTGGCGAGTCGGTCATCTTCCCGCTTCAGATGCTCGGCGGCGTTCTGGAGCCGGGGGGCCTGATCCACGACCTGGTTGAGAATTCCTGTTGGAGACTGCACCTCGATGATGTGTTGGTCGAATGCCGTTTCGAGTTTGCGGAGCTGCTCCGACAGATCAGCGGCCCATGACTCCCTGGCGGCCGGTGCGGCCGCAGCCTCCTCGACCCGCTGCATGGCGTCGCCAAGCTGCGAGCGCTGCCGGACTACGTTGGCTAGAGACTCATCAGATGTCATCGGACCCTCCTTGCTGGACACCCCATTGTCGCCGACCGCGGCGGATCGGTCCAGGGCCATTCAAGTTTTGGCCCGAATCGGGCCTCCCACCGTAGAATCCATTGGTCGCAAGGAGATCTCGTGGAAATTCGCTCTTACAACCCCGAAACGGATTTGGAGGCAGTGCAGCGCATCTGGCGCGAAGTTGGATGGATCGATGCCGGTGATGATGACCACGCTGAA
>JBLYYW010000213.1:0-17946 GCA_048550155.1 Acidimicrobiales bacterium
GTGATCGCTTGCCATGCGAACGATGCATTCGATGCGGAAACGCCTCGTTCCAGGGTCACGGTGGCAGCGTCGCTGAGGACCGCTGTCGCCGACGCTTCGCCGACCACGTCGTCGGCGATGTGGTCGGTGGCTCCGCCGCTGGATGAGCCAGGCAACATCACGGTCGAGGCAACGGTCGAGCGTGATGGATCGACGGGTGGGATTGTCACCGATGCCGAGGTCTGCCCCGAACCGAGGTCGATGACACCGCGGCGGACGGTGGTCCCGTCGGTCAGTTCGATGACCTGCACCTGGAAGTCGACGGCCTCAGAGGGCACAAGTCGCGATACCTCGACGGTGGAGCTGTCCAACAGCCGGACCCGCACCAGTCGTTCTCCGATCTCAGATCCCGTCGAGGTCGATGTCAGTTGAGCCAGAACAAATGTGGCCCGAGTATCGACGGGGGTGGCGAGGGCAACGGTCGCCGTACCGGTACCGGCACCCAGTGTTCCGGCGACGATCTGAGTAGTTGCATCCCCCGGGTCGTCGAAGGTGACGACCTGCCATGCCGTTTGCTGAGAAGTCGGAAGAGGTGCTCCCGATGTTCTGACTCGTACGGTGCTGGAATTGGAGAGTTCAACGATGGTCAGATCATCCCCATCGAAGTCGCTCGCCGTTGGGTCAGTTGTTGCGGAAGAGAGCACGAAGCTCGATGTTGTGTCGACCGGAGAGATTGTCGTGTCCACCTGGGCTGAACCGTCACCGGCGCTCACTCCCCGCTGGACCGACACGCCGCAGGCGTACTCGACGACGGACCATTCGATCGTGATGGCTGGAGGCGACCCGTCGTCGGTCTGTCGAGTGAGTTCGATCGTGCTGGCATCGACCAGACGGGCCATCAACTGGGAATCAGCTGGTTCGTTGCTGGCGCTGCGGGCCGAGATCTGCAGGAACGATCGAGTTGGGTCAACGGGTGCAATCGCGAATGCTTGGGTTCCGGCTGCGGAGTTCACCGTGGTGCCTTTCTGAACCCCTGCGAGCCGAGCGTCAAAGCACTCTGCGGTGGCGAACACGTTGCTGCCGACTGAGGCAACCCCCAGGTAGAGCGACCATGCCACACCGGTCCCGGCCATCGTGACGCCGAGGAACATCGATGCACCCGCCATACGAACTCGCTTGGAGCGCTTCTTCCGGCCACCTGACGTCGACCTGCCGCCGTTGGCGCCGGTGCCTGGAAGTGCCCAGATCCTACGGAGCACGCCGAGTGCCACCACCGCGACGGCCACCGAAACGACCGTCACAGCGACAAGCGGCGACCCCATGGCCAGGAGCACTCGACCGAACCCGGGAACAACCCAGCGGCCGGTCAGTTCTCGGTCCCCTATCGCATACGGGGCTGCGTCGATTTCGGCGTTGGCGTCACCACGGGTGACCGCATATGGGTCACCGTCGGCGTTGTACTCGACCTCGATAATGCGATGGGTGACCGTTGCTCGTCCGTCGCGCCGCATGACGAGAATGTCACCCGGTCCGACGCGATCGGCGGGTCCGGCGATCAGTAGCGACCCGGTCGGCGCAGTTGGGGTCATGCTTCCGGTCGTGATGATCACGGGGCGGTAGCCCACACCCAGGCCGACCCCGATGGCGACGACGGAGAGGATCAGTAAAAGCGCCATCGTGGCCACGACGGCGTGGAATGTGGCTCGAACGAAGGGCATCGGCCGATCCATGGCGGAGTCCTGGTTGCTCATGGGGCGACGCTGTCCGATTCGTCGGTGTGTTGCTCGGCGACGACGACGAGCTCGTGGCGGAACGTGCGAGCTTGCACCTCGTCAGGTGCATCCAGGGACAACGTGACTGCGGTACACAATGCTTCACGTTGTCCGGGAAGCAGAACGCGGTCACCGGGGTCGAGACCGATGGTGACATCACCGAGTACTGCGGTTGAACCGTCGGTCGGCAGCGGACCGTTCAGGAGCACGCTCTCGCCACCGGGTTGATCGCCGCACTGAGTGGCTTCGGGTCGAAGCCAGATCTCCCACCGAAGCCACTCAGCCAAGGGGTCGGCGAACCCCTCGCTGACAACTGCATAGCGAATTGGCAAGGTGCCGACGTTGTTCACCGCGATCGAACCACTCACCCGGTCCCCGGGGGCAAGGTTTGTAGCCGTGATCGGCACGATGTCCTCACCGGGCTCGACGTCGACGGTGGCACTGGACAGTCGGTTCACACCGATGGTCTCGTTGTCGCCGAACGCGGCCGATCCCTCATCGGCCCTGGCGAGGAGAAGGAGCGGTCCGGCGAGGGCGGCGACCGCAAAGGTCCCGACCGCAATGATCGTGAGGCGCGGTGTCATCGGGGCACAACCTCCCAGACGAAATCGGCGGCGGTTGCGGTGCCGACAGCCCTGCCGTCGTCCACGATTTCAAAGGTGAATCGGAACGATGCCTCATCGCCGGTGTTCACGAACGAGGCAACGGTCAACGATTCCTGTCGAACGATGTCACCCAGTGTCCCGCTGAACACGGTGAGCTCGGGTTGGAATCCATCGCAGGATCCGTAGCCGCCACCGATGCCCAACTCGCCCTCGACCATCAGGTAGTCAGCGAGTGGCCCATCCGCGGTGGCGCCGACGCTCAGATCGACCGGGAGAATGGAGCCGGTGTATTCCACTGTGATGCATTCGACAACTGGCCGCCCCGGGGCCATATCGGAGAGGTTCACCAGGGACCGCCCTTGGTCATCGTCGACCAAGGTGATCGTCCCGGCCTCGAAGCTGTTGCCCGCGATCGTCCCGTCCGGTTCGAGTGCGCTGACCGAGCTGCTCACAACAAGGGTCGTGATCAGCAAGGAGGAGATCGCGGCTGCGATGGCCCGGGCTGCCGATCGGTCCAGGCGGCGTGGGTCCAGCAACCGATCAGGACGGGCCAGGCTTTCAAGGTCGTAGTGTTCGAGCGAACGTGCCATCGATCAGCCACCTCCCACGGTCGGCGCGACCGTCAAGCCGCCCTCGCTCTGCTCTGACCGCGACTCGGCGAGCTGTGCTTGGATGCGCTCGGGAGGTTGGGGCCGGGACAGGAGGTAACCCTGGGCGAGGTTGCATCCGCAGTCGGCGATCACCTCGAGCTGCGCCTCCTCCTCGATGCCTTCGGCAACGACAAGGAGATCCAGCTCGTGACACAGGTTGACGACTGAGCGGAGAACAATCCGATCTGTTTCGGACCGCATGGTGTTGACCACCAGTTTGCGGTCGAGTTTGATGCCGGCCACCGGTAGTTCATGCAAGTAGGAAAGGGATGTCTGGCCCTCGCCGAAATCGTCGAGCAGGAGACCGACCCCGATGTCTCTGAGCCCTTCCATGTTCTCGACGACCCGAGGAACGTTGGGTGACACGAGCTGTTCGCTGATCTCCACGAAGAGTCGGTGGGCTTCCAGACCGGAGTGTTGGAGGGCGTTGCCCACGTTGCCGACCAGCTCTCGTGACGACAGTTCTTCCGGTGATGCGTTCACGGTGAGGAAGAACGGTTCGTCGGGGCGGTCCTCGATCCAACCCGCCACCCGCGTACAGGCCTCCAGCACGATCCAGCGATGGACTTCGTTCAGCACTTTGGCGGCGCGGGCGGCTTCGATGATCTCGGGGGGAGGAATGTCACCTTCGGTGGGGTGCCGCCATCGAATCAAGGCCTCGACCCCCCACATCTCACCACTTTCTCCGACCTTGTGAATCGGCTGATAGGCGAGTTTCAGTTCGCCGCGCACAATTGCTCGTGTGATTGAACTGACCAGTCGGGCCCGGCGTTCTTCGATGAGGTCAAACGCCGCATCGTAGACCTGGCAGTAGATGCCGACCGATCCGCGCTTGGCTCGATACATGGCGACGTCGGCCCGACGAATGACCTCGGGCTGTGAGACGCCGTCTTCGGCGAAGGCGATGCCGACGCTGATCGAGATGTGCACAGTGTCGCCGCCGACCTCGTATGGCTCGCCGACCTTCCGCCAGACGTCGGTGGCGACCTGGCGGGCTTCGCGTTCGGACACCTCGCCGGGGAGCATGATGGCAAACTCGTCGCCACCGATCCGCGCAACGGTGGCGTCTTCTGGCGACGCCCCCTTCAGTCGGTTCGCCACAAACCTGAGAAGGTCGTCGCCGGCATCGTGCCCCAGGCGGTCGTTCACCGGTTTGAAACCATCGAGATCGAGAAACAGGAGGGCGAACCCTGACCCATCCTCGGATGCCGACTTGAGCTGGTTGAGTAGGTAGCTGCGGTTGGGGAGGTGGGTCAGCTGGTCGTGGAGGGCCTTGTGTTCCATCACCTCGTGCATCGCCGTCACCTCGGCCAGGAGCTGATCGTTGTCCAGAGCGACCGCAGCCTGCGCTGCCATGAGTCGGAACGCCTCCACCTTTGCTGCTGTGAGAGGGTGGCCAGACTTGAGGCCCGCCCGCAGAACAATCCTGGTTCGCTCGTTGTGGGAGAGCGTCTCGACCAGAACTGCACTCAGGAAGTGGGTGTGGAGACCGACAACCTCGGCCAGATCGGGATCGGCCGGGTCAACGACGACGCTGGAGAGGTGGGCATCCTCAACTCTGAGTCCGCTGGCTGGATGCCCCGGCTTCGGGAGCGCATTCGCGTTCTTTCCGTCGATCCGATGCCAGTTGCCGTGCTCGTCTGACATGCACACCTCGACGGCGTCGAATCCGAGTCGGCTTGCTCCGTCGACGACGGTGGTGATGTGTTCTGACCCGAGTCGTGCGACCTTGCGGCCCGCCTCTGCGACCTGTTCCAACATTGCGCTCCTATCAAGCGCATGGTCGCGGGCCCGCTGCTGACTGAGGACGTCTCCCATCAACTGTTCGGCGAGGTAGGCCCCGGGGACGACGACCAGGAACAGAACGCTGAGCTGATCGAGGACCTCCTCGAGGTCCTGGAGCATCCTGGTCTGGCTCCGGAGTGGCGCGGTGAGAATGTGGCCACTGATTGTTATTCCGGTCAGCAACATCCAGTGGGTGAGCGCGCCGACCAGCCGGAAGCTCACCGCCGCCTCGATGATCGGCAGAGCGAACAATACCCAACCGATTCCCGAGGTACCGGTGAGCGTGGAGAACAGCACAACCACGGCGGTGTCGATTCCCAGTTCGATGTACCGCAGGCGGCTGAACACCGGTGACGTGGTGGGAACAAGGTTCACCAGGAAGTTCGTGCCGATCAGAAGTGTGAGGGCCACGATCAGCACGAGAGCGCGGAGGTCTTCTCGTCCCAGCAGGTCGAGCCGGCTGGGATCGAGCAGATACTGAGCGAGGACCAGGACCGCAATCAGCTGGCGAACCCTTCGGATTCCTTGTTGGGCGATCGACATTTCTGCGGGGGCACGGACCTCTTTGGGTCCTGACCTGATCGACTCGACGCCGACAATGGTCAGGTGGGCGAGACCGCCGACGATCAGTATGAACCACGCCCCGAGAGGGACCAGGTCTCCAGCTGCGGCCCACGCTGTGGGGAGTCCAATCAGCGGTACCACGAGCCTCCCGACACCGAGGACCTCGCCTGGCTCTACCCGGCTGGTGTCCGGGGTGGGATTGGCATCGCCCTTGGTGACGAGACCATTCGCTTCCACCGAGAACACCCGGTGAGCGACGACTTCCCCGTCGTCACGTTCGAAGACGACGACCGAGCGCTGCGCTGCGGTAGTGCCGGCGTCCCGGTCGATCAGCAGAACGTCACCGACGCTCAGTGTCGGCTCCATCGACCCTGAGGTGATCACGACCGGCGACCACCCGCCGATACCCCAACCGAGCAGTACCCATCCGCCGAGAAGAACCGACAGGTAGAGGAACAGCCACAGAAGCAGCTGCACGCCTGGAATGAGTCCGGATCGGATAGCCCGTTCCACCCGGATCATGGCCGTGCCTCGATGAGAAGTGAGAATGCGCTGGTGAGACCCTGGGCATCGTTGTTCGATTCGACCTCGACCTGCACCCTGACCGTGGTCTGCTCGCCGTCGTCGGCCGACGCCATGATGTCGAGGCCGGAAGCGAAGTTGCCGTGAGAGCGCCAGAGAGAATCCAGCGATCCTTGGAAGACGGTTTGCTCCGGTGAGAAATCCGCACATTCGTTGTCGGTGCCCGAACCTGTTTCAACGGTCGTCTGTACGAACTGTTCAAGACCCGTGCCGCCCTGGCTGCGCCCCATCAGTCGCACCGCAACCCCGTCGATCGAGCCGATGAACTTCACCGGCAGGCAACGCTGCACGACCCTTCCGGGGTAGAGGCCGTCGCCGTCGATTCGCAGTTCGGTCGCATCGACTCCGGGAGTGCCGACGACCACGTCAACCGCTGCTGCGGTGAAGAGCGAATTCTCATTGGATGTTGAGCCGCTGAACCGGGCCGAGGCCGTCGTCAGGCTCGACCACACCAGCACCAACGCAGCCACCATCACGGCGCAACAACCGGCAACCAGCGCGACGAAACCGAACCGCGTGATGCGGTCCGGCGCGTCGGTTGGAGCCAGTGTGGGAGTAGGCACCCTTTGGTTCACCTCGAATCGGTAGAGCGTTGTCCCTCTATGACTCGGCAGATTCCCCTAGCTGGTTGAGGTCGCAGCTCCAAGGGTGGGCACGTCGACCTGGCCCGATCTAGTCGGGTCGTGTAGGGAAGCTGGGTCGATCAGCCCGCGGTGGTGTGGGTCATTGTGCCGATCAGGGGCGCCGTCGGGCAGAAAAGGCTGCCTACTCGGGTCGTGGTGGGAAGTCGATCATGATCTGCTCGAGCGGTTTGCGATCGAGATCAGGGACCAACGATCCGGGTTCTGGATAGCCGATCGGGAACAGGATACTGGGGCGTTCGTTGTCGCCTCGTTCGAGCAGATGGCTCAGAAACTTCATCGGGGAGGGCGTGTGGGTGAGCGTGGTGAGACCCATCTGATGGAGCGCGGCAATGAAGAAACCGCATGCGATCCCCATGCTCTCCTTCACGTAGTAGTTGTGTCGCTTCGACCCGTCGGGCAGTAGTTGAAACCGTTCCTCGAAAGCCACGACGATCCATGGCACTCGTTCGAGGTACTCCTTGTTGCTATGGGTGCCGAGCGGGGCCAACGCGGCCTGCCACTCGTCGTTCATCCGACCGCCCTCGTAGTTCACTCGTTCCTCCTCTTCGGCCGCCTCGCGAATCTGTCGCTTCACGGTCGGGTCGGCGATCACCACGAACTTCCAGGGCTGGAAGTGGGCACCCGAAGGGGCGGTACCCGCTGTCGCGATCGCCAGCTCGATCAGTTCACGGGGGACGGGCTTGTCACTGAAGACCCGGGCACTACGGCGTTGGGCCATGGAGTCGTGGAAGTTCTTGGCTCGCTGGAACATCTCGGATTCGGGGATCTCCACGAAGGGGTGCTCGGTGAAGGGATACCTGGCGAGGGTTTCCGGGGAGGGGTAGGGGTGAGTTTGGTCGGTCATTGGCCTTCTCCGTTGTTCACCGAAGTGCGGGTTCCCAGGTGGCTCGGGCGGTTTGCACCGAGCCAGCAAGAACCAAAGTAGCGATTGCCATCAGGTTGGCTGTCGCACCAACGAGGAACGCGGTCTGGTAGCTCGCGAGGTCTCGTACCACACCCAGAACGAACGGACCGGCGGCAACACCGGCGGTCGCGAACACTTGACCGAAGCTGTAGATCCTCGAGTATTCGACAACACCGAAAGCATCGGCCAACAGCAGCGGCTGGAGCATGAGGAGGTTCCCGACGCTCAAGCCCAGCACGATGCTGGATCCAACCAGTGCGGTTCGGGTGTCGGCGAAGGCGAGGAGCACCAGCGACAGACTCTGCAGGAGAATCAGGCTCATCGTCATACGCAGCGGTGAGAGCCGGGTGACGACTACGCCTCCCACGAGCCGACCGACGACGCTGGCGAACGCCAGCGACGACAGAGCCGCAGTTGCAGCGGACTTGTCGACCCGCTCGGTCGCCAAGCTGAAGAGTTGCGCCAGAGCTCCAACCTGCGCGGTGAAGACAAGGGCATAGGTCAGAGCCAGGAAAAGGAAGAACTTGGTTTGACGGGCCTGGAGGAACGTGGCGCCGACGAGCGGCGACGACGTCGACGTCACCGGTGAACCGTCTGGTGTGAGGCCTAGTTGGGTTGGGTTGGATCTGATCAGCAAGAGTGCGACGGGTATGACGCCGACAAGCCACCCCACAGCCAGTATGGGACCGGCACCTGAAAGTGATCGGTCGTCTATGAGGGCCGACGCGAACGGTGTGATTGCGATTCCTCCGACAGAAAGCCCGGTGGTGGCGATCGACAAGGCGATCGACCGCCGGACCGAAAACCAGCGGGCGACAACGCTGGTGCCCGGGACGAGCCCACCGAGCGCGAATCCGGCGCCGAAGAAGGCGAAGAAGAGGTAGAGCAGCGGCACTGAATCGACCCACCGCAAACCGGCGAGTGACAGCGATCCGACTATCCCACCGGCCAGATAGAACCATCGGACGTCGATTCGATCCATGAGTGGGCCGGCCGCGAAGCTGACCACGCCGCTGACCCCGAAAAACAGCGCTGTCGCCCCGGAGACCGCACTGACCGAGGTGTCCAGCTCGGTCCTGGCTGCCTGGAGAATCACCGAGGCGTTGTAGAACCCGAGTCCCGCCGTCACCGCCAGGGTGAAGAAGACGCCGCCAACCACGTACCAACCCCGAAACAGTGACGATCCCTTGATCTATCCAACGCTACCGGAGCTGATGGCCGCCAGGGAAAGCCGGCACGATGTCTCGGTATCATCGTCAAGAATGCCCCTTCACCTCCCACCACCACAGACCGGAGCGTCGGCCTGGACCGGGGATCAGCTGGCAGCTGACCACAGCTGGGTCTGGCAATTGGCCGACATGGAGATCGAGCAGATTCTCCGTGCTGCTCGGGCACCCGAACTTCTTGCTCGAGTCGATGAACTACGTCGAGAGCTCACCCAGGGTCAAGGGTTTCAGCTGATTCGAGGATTGCCAGTCGACACGTTGACACCCACCGAGGCTGGTGACGTTTTCTTTTTCTTCGGCTCATTGCTCGGCTCACCTCGATCCCAGAACGCTGCCGGTGAGCTTCTCGGTCACGTACGAAACGTCGGTGCCGATGCGAACGACCCCAACGTTCGGATCTATCAGACCGATCGTCGCCAGACGTTTCACACCGACTCAGCCGATGTGGTCGGATTGATGTGTCTGGAGACCGCAGCATCGGGAGGAGAGTCCTTGCTCGTGAGCGTCGCAACGATCTACAACCGAATGCTCGAAACCGATGCTGAACTCACTGCGTTGCTGTTCGAGCCGATTGCGACCGACCGTCGAGGCGAGGTGCCGGAAGGGGAGCGGGGCTACTTCACCATTCCGGTGTTGAACTGGTTCGACGATCGGCTGACCGTGATGTACCAGCGGCAGTACATCGATTCGGCCCAGCGGTTCGAGGATGCACCTCCACTGACCGAGCCGTTGGTGGAGGCACTCGATCTCTTCGACTCGATCGCCAACGATCCTGCGGTGTACCTGCCGATGACGTTGGAACCCGGCGACATGCAGTTCGTGCACAATCACAGCCTTCTGCACGATCGAACCGGCTATGTCGACAAACCTGGGTCGCCCCGCCATCTCTTGCGGCTGTGGTTGTCGGTTCCCGGAGATCGCGAGCTGCCCGACGTATTCGCAGAGCGATACGGTTCGGTCGAGGTCGGCAATCGAGGCGGCATCGTCGTCAGCTGAACCGGTCCTCAGATCTGCGGACTTCGGAGCCAGTTGATGAGGTCGCTGGCGATCAGGTCGGGGTTTTCGAGCGGGCCGAAATGGAAGATATCGTCGTGCCGCACCAGGATTGCGCCCTCGCCCCGTGCTGCGGTCGCCAACGCGAAGTGAGCCGGTGACATCTCACCGTCCACCAGTCCCGCAGCAACCATCAACGGGATGTTCAGACCCTCGAGATCGGCGACACGAGGTTTGTCGGGTGCCTCGAACGTGCGTGCCTCGTGCTCAGGTTCGCAGGCCAGTCGCACCGTTCCCTGTTCGGTGTCAACGAAGCCATGCGCTACGTAGGCCCGCAAAGCATCGGGTTCGAGAAGCCCCAGCGGTGGGCGACTGCCGTATCGAGCCAGAACGTCTTCTCTGGAGTCGAACTCTGCTCGGCGTCGGCGAGCCGCAGCACTCATGCTGTTGTCATTCGACGCGATCTCGACCGAATCGGGGAGGATGATCGGTTCGAACAGGTAGGCGGCTCTGATCGATCCGGGCCGGGCGAGTTCGGTGAGCACGATGGCGGCTCCGCCCATCGAGTGTCCGAATGCAAAGACGGGTGCACCGATCTCATCGATACAGGTTTGCACGTCACGAGCCATCCCACGCCAGCTGAAGTCTCCGGATTCAGGAGGGTCGGTTGCGCCGTGGCCGCGCATGTCCACCGCCCACACCGTGAAGTGTTCGGCAAGGCGACGTGCGAAGGGCTCGTAGGCTCTGCCGTGAAATCCGGTGGCGTGGCAGATGAGGAGGTGGTCGCCGGTCCCGCCGAGGTGATGAAGCGCAACCTGGACACCGTCGGTCGATGCCAGTCGTCGCACCGATGAACTCACGGCGACATCATTCCCCAAAGGGTTCGTCTGCGCCAAACCATCCCTCCTTCGGGAGTGGGAATCTGGTGGTCCAAGGCGGGCGCTCTACGATTGGGCGGTGCCAGCCGCTCCAACCACCGTCGATTCGGCACGGGGCTGGTTCACCGTCGTGGCTGCGTTCCTGTCGTCGGCGGTGACACTGGGAACGGCGTACAGCTTCGGTGCCTTCTTCGAGTCGATGAGTGAAGAGTTCGGCTCCGCAGCCGGAGAGACGGCCGTGATCTTCGGGATCACCACATTCACGTTCTTCTGGTTGAGCGTCGTCACGGGAAAGATCTTGGATCGATTCGGGCCCCGGGTGGTGCTCGGAATGGGAGCCCTGTCCCTGTTCGTCGGGCTACTTCTGACCAGCCGAGTCCAGTCGATAACTGCGGGATACATCACATACGGGGCCGGGGTCGGAATCGCTGCCGCGTGCGGCTACGTGCCGATGGTGGCCATGGTCGGGGGATGGTTCGTACGCCAGCGTGCTGTGGCCGTGGGTCTGGCAGTTGCCGGTATCGGGTTCGGAACGCTGGTGATGTCGCCCCTGTCAGCAGCGTTGATCGAGAGGTTCGGTTGGCGGGACACCTACGTGCTGATCGCAGTCGTTGGCACAGGAATTCTCCTGGTGTGTATCCCGCTGGCGGCCAAGCCGCCCGGTCACAGCTCGGGTGCGGTCGGCCGTTTCGGTGACGCTGGTGCTTCGCCGGTGTTTCGAAGGCTGCATCTGTCGGCGTTCTGCCTCGGTCTTGCGCTCTTCGTTCCCTTTGTCTTCGTTGGTCAGTACGCAAAAGAACAGGGTGTCACTGCTGTGCAAGCTTCGGTCCTGGTAGGCGTGTTGGGCGGGGCAAGCGTGTTGTCACGGGTCGGATTCGGAGCCCTCGTCTTGCGATTCGGTTCGTTTCGGCTCTACCGCACATGTTTCTGGATTCACACTGTCAGCTTCTTCCTGTGGCTGGTAGCCGGAGCCTCGTTCGCGATGTTGGTTGGCTTTGTTCTGGTCCTCGGTGTCGGCTACGGCGGATTCGTTGCCCTCGGCCCGATCGTGGTGGCCGATCGAATGGGCGTGAGCGGCCTGGGCTCGCTTCTGGGGTTGCTCTACACCGGCCCAGGACTGGGGGCCCTGATCGGCGCGCCGGCAGCCGGCGTCCTGATCGATCAGACAGAAACGTATCGCTGGGCGATCGTCGCATGCATCGGTGCTGCGAGCGTGGCCGCTCTGCTGCTCTACGGCCTTCCGGCGACGTCCGACGGCCGCTTGGAGCGGGCTGCGGACGCCAAGGGGTAACCGCCGGCGCTTGTATGACAGAATGCCGTCATGGATGACGAGCGCACCCAAACGGCTTGGATCGAGACGGTTCCCGATGAGAACTGGACGGTTGACTCGTCCAGCCAGCTCTCAGAGTTGTACGCCCAGGTCGTTGATGGTGAACACGGACGGGTGGATCACATCATGGCCGTCCACTCGCTGAACCCGCGGGGCCTCGCCGCTCATCACCAGCTGTATGAGTCGGCGATGGCGGGGACGGCGAGCTTGCGAAAGGTCGATCGGGAAATGATCGCGCTGGTCGTGAGCCTGGAGAACGAGTGCCACTATTGAGTGGTGCATCATCGGCGCGGTCTGCGCCGACTTCTCCACGACGACGACCTTCTGGCTCAGATCGAAACTGACTGGCGTGAGGCTCTGCTCTCGCAGTCACGAACCGCGATGCTGGAATATGCGGTCAAGCTCACGAGATCCCCAGGAGCGATGACGGCGTCCGATGTGCAAGCACTGCGGACGGTCGGGTTCTCCGAGCGGGACATCTTGGACATCGTGGAGGTCACGGCCTATTACGCCTATGTGAACCGGATCGCGGATGGGCTCGGTGTGGTGGAAGAACCCTGGATCGAAGACTGAACCGGCCGACGGTCGATACCGATGCGTCGACCGGTCCAGCAGGTGTGCTCAGGTGATCGAGGCCTCGTAGATGCTCTGGATCGAGGCGTCGAGCATTGCGTTGAACTCGTCCTCGGTCTGCTGGGCCGAAAGCCCTTCGGTGAGCGCCCGCGAAAAACTGGCGATCATTCCGTTGTTCCGTGCCAGCCTGGCGTTCGCTTCGTCGCGCGAGTAGCCGCCGGACAACGCAACAACCTTGGCAATGTTCGCATGCTCGATCAGCGGCGCATAGAAATTGTCCTGCTCAGGCAGGGTCAGTTTGAGCATCACCTGCTGATCGCCCAACTGTCCAGCTTGGCTGACGAGCGCATCGAGGAGCAGTTGTTCGGCTTCGGCCTTCTCGGGGCTGTTGATGTCGATTTCGGGCTCGATGATCGGAACCAGACCGGCAGCGAGGATCTGGCGTCCGACCTCGAACTGCTGATCGACCACTGCGTTGACGCCATCGGGGTTGGCCAGCTTGATGACAGAACGCATCTTGGTTCCGAACATGCCTTTTTCGCCCGCTCGACCGAGCAGTTCATCGAGACCGGGCATCGGCTTCATCACCTGGGCACCATCGGCTTCGTCGGCGAGGCCTTTGTCGACCTTCAGAACCGGGACCACGTTCTTCACCGACCACAGGTAGTCGCCGGTGTCGCGCCCCTCGATCTGGCGGTCCATGGTCTGCTCGAAGAGGATGGCGGCCACGATGCGCTCTCCGGTGAACGCAGGGCTGGTGATGATTCGGGACCTCATCGCATGGATTGCGTCGAACATCTCGTCTTCGTTGCTGTAGCTGTCTTCCTCGACCCCGTACAGGCGCAGTGCCTTGGGCGTGCTTCCCCCGCTCTGATCGAGCGCGGCAACGAATCCGTTGCCTGCACTGATTTTGGCCATCTGTTCCTGGTTCATCCGAGCTCTCCTTCGGTTTGCATTTGGCCTCTATTCAACCCGCTCTGGCAGGGTTTCCACCGTGTTCTGTGCTCAGATTCCGAACCGTCGGGCTTGCGGTCCGAACCATCCCGAAGAGCGGCTGAGTTGTCAGGTCGTGACGTCGATGGCCAGCAGCTCGTCGAAGGCCTCCTGAACGCATTGGCGTAGCAGACCTGGGTCTTCGATAGCGACCGGGTCGATGTGAAGTCCGATGTCAATCGATCCGGCGGTCGTGTACAGCGTGATGTTGCAGGCGGTTCCGGCCACAGGGCCGAAAGCGTAACAGTGAAGTGTTTTGGCGCCCGCCACGTAGCTGTCGCCCAGGTAGCCCGGGAGGTTGCTGGTAGCGATGTCAATGTGAGCTGCCTGGGACCGGGTGACATTGCTGACCACAGAACTGGGAAGCAGATTGGCGACAACGGCAAGAGCCGCCATCGGACCACCGCCGCGCACCTCATCGCGCTTGGCGTGCAGCAGATCACGGATGGTGGTAAACCTCTCGGCTGCCGCCATTGGTTCAGCTGGCAGGTACAGGGGAATGGGAGTGAATGCGTTTGATTCCTTGGTGTCGGGCCGGCGTGTGCTCACAACGAATGTGATGTGGAGCCGTTCGAGATCGGCGCCCTTCGCCTGGTGGTATCGGGAAGCGCCATCCACGATTCCTGTGATGAAAAAGTCGTTGAGCGTCCCACCGAGTGCCTTCCAGCACGTGTGGGCAGCGTCGAATGGCAGG
The DNA here is from genome assembly GCA_048550155.1 of Acidimicrobiales bacterium. Lineage (GTDB taxonomy): Bacteria > Actinomycetota > Acidimicrobiia > Acidimicrobiales > SZUA-35 > JABDIY01. Next base: position 14,173 of record JBLYYW010000213.1, read on the forward strand.
CTTATCGCTTCGCCGTGGCGGCGGCGCGATCGCTTCTTCCAGAGAGGTGAGCCAGCCGGATGGAGCTGGTCGTTCGTTGCCCGGAGCGCAGTTTCCACCTCGCGCCCAAATTCGATCATCTTGGTGGGGCTCGTGAGTATGTCGAGGACGGCACGCCCGGCTGCCATCGGGCGGCGAAATGCTCCGCCGAACGTATTGCTCACGCCTCCTTGGTCGGTCGACGTCTCGACAGCCGCGTCCTGTTCGGGTTCGGGTTCGGGATAGCGATGATCTCGTTCAAGATCGGTGTAGGCGGCGACCACTCGAACAAAGCCTTTTCCGTCGGCAACCACATGGTGCAGTTTGATGGCGAGCGCGCCGCGACCGCCTTCGACGCCGTCGAGAACGACGAACTGCCACAATGGTCGGGTGCGGTCGTATGGGTCCTCCAGGAACACAACCGTCCAGTCGAGAAGGTCCTGAAGACTCCCATCACCGGGGGCGCCGATGCGCCGCACGTGCCAGTCGATGTCGAATTCTTCGTCGGGTTCCCAATGAGGTGTGGCTACGGGCGCAACCGGGTCGATCACATGCTGAGTGAGTCGAGGCTCAACCGCAATGGCGTTGGCGACCGCCGCTTTGAAACGCTCGAAATCGAGCGGTCTGTCGTAGATCGTGATCGACCCGCCGCTGGGAGCGAGCCATGGGTCGCGCTCGATCGACCACATCATGGCTTCGGGCTCGGTCATGTCGCGGCTGGACTCGTCGTGCTCCATCCGCGAACCCTAACCCCTTCTGACTCACCCAGGCCACGGACCTTGGTCCCAGTACGAGTCAGCCAGTCCAGTGAATACGCGACCAGGTTCGGTGGTCACATGAAGGACACGAGAGCCAACGACTATGGCTCTTGCCGGGAATCCAAATGGAGAACGCCAGAATGCGAGCCCCCGCATCCAGGACGGAGACCCTGGTGAGAGCCAGACAATCCGAACACTCCATCACAACCGTGCCCGGTCGCCACCCGCTACCGGTCGAGTACAGCGCCTTCACGCCTTCGTCGGATCGGAGTTCTCTGTCAGCTTCCTCGGCGGGCGGCGAGAAAAGGGCGTGCTTACCCAACGGGTCGGTTGACCTGACCCGCCGACCAGGGGCGGTCATGTCCGGTCCTCGATGGTTGCGGCCAATTCTCGGTAGGCCTCGGCCGGTTTGGACTTCTTCGCATGGTCGAGAACCGATCGGCCATGGCCGGGCGCCTCGGCGACCCGGACCGACTTGGGAATCGGAGGGGGTAACACGTCGATGCCGTGCACCTCGGTGATATCCCGTAGCACTTCGTGGGCGAGACGGGTGCGGCTGTCGAACATCGTGGCGATACCCCCTAGTACTTTGAGGTTCTTGTTGGTGAACGCACGCACGTCCTCGACGGTCTCGAGTAGCTGCCCCACACCTCTGTGGCTCAGCGTCTCGCCCTGGAACGGGATGGCCACATGGGTGGCGGCTGTCAATCCGTTGATCGTGAGAACGCCAAGCGACGGTCCGCAGTCGAGCAGGACGAAGTCGTAGTTGCCGACCAGCCGTTTCAATGCTCGAGCGAGCACGAACTCGCGCCCGGTCTTGGTCAAGAGATGAACTTCAGCGCCAGCGAGATCGATCGACGATGGGAGAATGGCGAGGTTTGGTCCCAGTTCGACCAGCACTTCTTCGGCCTTGGACCGGCCCACCACCACTTCGTGGAGCGTTCCATCGAGATTGTCGGCATCGAGCCCGACGGCATAGGTCAGGCAGGCTTGTGGATCAAGGTCCACCAGCAAGACCGTCCGTCCCCGTTCCACCAGCGCGTCGCCCAACGATTGAACGGTCGTTGTCTTGGCGACCCCGCCCTTCTGGTTGGCGAACGCCACGACTGCACTCATGCGGCCGACCCTACCTCAGGCACGGTCACGAAAGGGTGAACGACACCATGGCCAGGCCCGCACCCGAGGGTGAACAGGGCGTACGGAGATCAACGGATCAGCGGCTGGGCTCGGACTCGATCCGGTCGGCGGTCGCCTGGTAGGTGTTGGGGTACACCCGGTCCTCCCCGAGCTGGTCGAGTACGCCGTCGAGACGGAGCACTTCGAGTACCTCGGGTTTGACTCGAGCGAGGCGGATCTCAGCGCCGTACGTGTCGGCGAGTCCAAGGATCTCGCCGAGCTTTTCAGACCCTTGGGAGTCGATGAAGTCGACGCCCTCGAAGGAGATGACGACGGTGTCGATCCGGGTCTCGCTGTTTTGCACGAGGTCGCGCAATCGGTCCTCAAGAGCGTCGGAGCTGGCGAAGAACAGACCGGCATCGAATCGCATGATCAGCAACCCGGGGAACGTCTCGCTGTCAGGGTTCGTCTCGACGCTCCTGAACGCACGTGTGCCCGGCACCCGGCCGAGTACCGGCATCTCGGGGTTGGCGTTGATGTAGACGAGCCATCCGAGCGACAGCACGACGCCGATGATGACGCCCGCCAGCACGCCTGCGGTGAGCACGGCGAAGATGGCAGCGATGGCGATCCAGAAATCGACTCGTGCGACGCGGTGGAGCCGTTTCATTTCCGGTACATCCATCATCCCGAACACGACCGCGTCGATGATCAACGCTGCAAGTACGGGCTTGGGGAGGTCGGAGAAGAGTGGGGCAAGGACGAGCAACGTGAGCACGATGAGCACGCCGGTCGTGAGCGATGCGAGCGGTGTTTTGGCGCCGGATTCGTCGTTGAGAGAGCTTGCCGACAGACTGGTGGAGACCGGGATCCCGCCGAGCACACCCGAGCCGACGTTGGACATCCCCTGGGCCACGGACTCCTGGTTGATATCGATCCGATACCCGTGTTTTGAGGCGAACGCCCTCGCATCACCGGCCGTTTGGGAGAACCCGATCAGTAGCAGGCCCACCGCGGCCGGCCCGATGGCGGCGAAATTCGTGACGACAAACTCGACGCTGGGGAGGCTGGGGGCGACGAAGCCCCGGGGGACATCGCCGACCAGGGCAATGCCTCGTTCCTCGAAATCGAGGAGCACCGAGGCGATCAGACCGCCGATGACGAGAACGAGTGCGCCTGGCACCTTGATCGGCGAGAAACGGATGCCCACGATCACAACCAGCGAGACGATGCCCACGATGAGCGTCGCGCCGTGGATGTCACCCAGCCCCTCGATCCAGTTGCCGAGTTTTCTCCACGCATTCGCACCATCGACCGAGGTCCCGGTGATCTTGGGCAGCTCGCCCACGACCACCTCGATCGCTGCTCCGAACAGGAATCCGGTGATCACCGCTTTGGACAAGAACAGCGAGATCCAGCCCATCTTGAAAACGGCCAGAAGCAAGAACAACAAACCGGTGATCAAGGTGATCGCAGCAACCAGCTCCACAGCTTCGTCGTCGGATACCGACGCCAGGACCACGGCGCTGCCGGCGACCGCCGCCAACGCCGAACTCGGACCGGTCGAGATCTGTTTGGCGGTGCCGAAGATTGCATAGAGGATGGTTCCGGCCGCAGCAGCGTAGAGACCGTGCTGGATCGGCACTCCCGCAATTCCGGCATAACCCAACGACTTCGGCACCACGAGCGCAGCGACAGCCAACCCGGCGATCAGGTCATTGCGTAGCCAGGCCCGGTCATAGTGGCGACCCCAGTCCAGTATCGGGAGATACCGGCCCAAGCCGCGTGGCTTGTTCTCGGCTGAGTGTTCGGCCATGAGTTCCCCTTTGTTGCCATGAACGATTCCGTTCGCATGTTTGCACGTCCGTCTGAGGCTGGCGAA
>JBLYYW010000214.1:0-5614 GCA_048550155.1 Acidimicrobiales bacterium
GCCGTCAGAGTAGACCAAACGACCCCGGGCCAACCGGGGCCGTTTGAGCGTCTCGACTGTGGAACAGTCCTTACTCAGGCGTGTCGGTTCCCAGATGCTTCTCGGCCATCTCGTCGACCTTCTCGAGGTGATCGGTGTACTTTCCACCGGTCTTGTCGTCGACCGCATCGGTGGCCTTGTCGACACCGTCGACAACCTTGTCACCGTGTTCTTCGGCCGCAGCCTTGATCTTGTCGAACATTCCCATACTTTTCCTATCCGGGCCGAAGCCCATTGATTGATGTACACCTATCGGACGTTTCGCGCAGGTCTGAGGTCGCGCCCTGGTTGAACCAGTTCTACGGCACAAACCCCCACTTCCTGAACAACGAGGTGCAAGCATTCACTAGCCAGATGCGTTCGATGGCAGTGCCTTACACGACCGGTGTGGAATCGAACTTGCGATCAGTCCAGGCACTGCAGGACCCAATATCCCGCCCTGAGTTCGAGGGCGGCCGGCTGCCGAGCGGTGCTTGTTTTCACCGCCCCCATCTGCTGCGGCTCGATACCGCGATCCTCTTCGACGCCCGTTGAGCTCTGCGATCGGGCGACAAGATTGAGCCAATCCGAGGCATGGGGTCAGCCTGGCGGCCTACACAGGGACTCTCGAAGAAGATCTGGTCGTTCGGCTCTGGTCGCGGCGATGCAGGCGTGGCATGAAAAAGGTAGAGACATCCGACTTCCCGGGTGATCACGAACCGAAAGAGGTGGTTGCGGTGACACATAAAACCAAGATGGTCGAAAAGAAGTCTTACGAACACCAGCCCACCGATTCCGAGACCCCCCGCTGGACGTTGTGGGGTCACTCGGTCCTACCCACCACCGTTGAAGGACGCCTGGCAGTGCTTTTCACAGTGTTGTGGCCGCTTTGGCCGATCCCGGTCCTTGCCCTGACGGCCTTCGGCGCCCCCATCTTCTTGTTCCTGGGCGTACGCAAGGGTGATAGGGGCCTGCTATTGGTACTGCCCGTGCTCGCGTCGATCCTCCTGTCGATCTTCGTGATCTCGCTCACCGCACTCACCGTCTGGGAGGCCCTTTTTGGGTGGATGCCTACCTGGTAGCAGCCACACGCGGGACTGACGGGGTGTCGCGAGCTGGATGGGGTTGGTGGCGGTCCAGCCCCGGTATGGCCTGCTTGTAGGCGGAGCGGAGCAGTGAGTGGTACGGAGGGCGCCCTTGGCAAGAATCGAACTTGCGACGCACGGTTTAGGAATAGCCCGAAAGCCGTCCGATGGAGTCCGGTGGGTGCTGTTTTCCCTGGAAAACAGGGATGTCAAAGTCCAGCCAGTCCGGCGGGATCTGTCCCATATCAGCCGAAATATGGGACAAATATGGGACAAACGCCCGTCTGTCGCGCCAGGGAAACAATCGCCCACTCAACGTCTGACAGTTGGTTTTCCAAGTCACGGATCCAGATTCCGTGCCCCCAAGCACCTCGACGAATCCGCCAGTCGACATCTGTTGCGACAAATCGGAACTCAAGCACGACCTCGACAAGGTGCTCAACCCTCAACAGGCGGCCGCACTCAGGTCTAGGTCACGTAGGACGAGCTTCATCATCTGGCCACCTCAGCCAGCCACAGCCAAAGGGGTTCTGGCTAACCCCCGCTGGACTCCTCGAGGGTGCCCGGGCGCTGGTTCGAGATCGCGGCACCCATTTCATCGAAACCTTCGACGAGATCTTCAGCACCGAAGGACTAAAAATCCTCAAAACCCCTGTCCGCACCCCCGTCGCCAACAGCTTCGCCGAACGATGGATCGGATCAACCCGCCGAGAACTCCTCGACCGAACCATCATCTGGAACCAACAACAACTCGAACGCATCGTCATCGACTACATCAACCACTACAACACCCACCGACCCCACCGCTCCCTCAACCAACAACCACCACTCGGGACCAACGCACCACCTCGTGTAGACCAACGCCACCTACGGCCCGCGAAATCAAGCAGATGTGACGGACTCATACACGAGTACCGAAATGCCGCCTGACCAGTCACGACACAATTTCCGGCCCCCACAGCCACCAACTCACAGTCTTACGCCGCCAGGCCAACCGACTGACCAGTCCTCAACGAAGACGACCGTGAGGGTGCCGAGAACTTGTCGGTTCTTTTGGTTGGGCGCGCTAGTTCTGGCTCGCGTGTGATGATGCGCATTCCTACCGCGTCGAAGCTGACAACTCCCGGGGATCTCGCTTTGTTGTGCCGGGTCAGGCTGCTGGTCGGTACTCGTTGACGAGTCCGGCGCAAGTGGTGGTTCGCCGGATCGGCTGGCCGAGTTCAATCACGGACGCGTCGGTGTCGTCTTCAGGCAGGTTGGACAAGCGCCGAGAGTTGTCTGAGTTGCCGTTGTACGGGTCCGTGTTGCCAGTAGCCGCTGTTGGCTATGGTCACAGGCGCTGGGGCCGCGGTGGACTCAGGATTTTACAGATTGAGGTTGAGAAGTGGTGCTCAGACGTCGTCGGTCTATGTCCCTGCCCGTGGTTGTCGGTACTGCGTTGGCAGTGCTTTGTTCTGTCTTCGCTGCAACGCCGGTTTCAGCGGCTGCCCCTTCGTCGTGTGAGTACTACGAGAACCCCGACGGCACCTTCGAGGTCTCATGGACCGAAACAGCACCCGACGCCGTCATCATCTCCCGCACCAACAACGGAAACGGCCCCTACTGGAGAGGCCGCGTCGACAACCCCGGTCTGAGCTTCTCTGATGGAACTTCCTGGGCAGCCGATGTGGTCTATCAAATCCAGCATCAGGTCAACGGCGTCAACAGCGACTTCATCAACTGCACCCTCACTCAAGCTCCACCCCTTCCTGAAATCTCCTGTGAGGTGCGGGAGGGCAGTGCGTACCAGCTGTTGTGGGAAGGATTCGACACTGCGGTGAGCTATCGGGTTGAACGATCACTCGACTCAGGCGCCACATTCGACACGATTAGGACACTGCCCGCCACCGTTGAGGGGTACGCCGACAACCAATCCAACCCTGCCGAGTACCGGATAGACGCTCTGGAGGACGCTGGAGATATCGTCGCTGCAGGCACGTGTGAGCCCTACAGCCGACCGATACCGAGTCCGAACAGCACAGTTCCGGGAAGGCAGGGTGGAGGAAGCTACTCGTGGCCTCAGATCCACTCTGCTCCTCAGATCGGAGCCCTCAATCAGGCAGGTGGACTATGTGACTATCCGGCCAACTCAGAAATCCGTGACTTCGAGGACGGTTTCTCCGGGACGATGGTCGCCGGCGTGCAAACCACCATCAGCAATTCCTTCTTCATGGCACCACAGCCAGGACAGACATACCTCGTTACCGTTTCCGGCGAAGTGACAGCCCACACCGCCCCTGGCGCCTTTGGCGGGACCTTCCGCATGACCGGTGCAGCAAGCCAACAGAACTACACTCCCGTCGGGGTCACCGGCGGAAAGAACTACATCAATCGGACATTCTCTGTATCAACGCCGGGCTACAAGACGCTCACGATGCAGAACTGGTACACCGTCGCCACACCCTCAGGTATCGAGTTCGACCTAGACCTCGACGTGGTCGACAGCCAGACACTGGAACCTATCGACGGTTCCAAGTTCCTTAACCGGTGCGAACTGTTCGACCTCGACAACTGGTCCGACTGGGGCCTCTATTGGGAGCTCGCTCAGTTCATCAACGAAGAAGGTGTCATCTTCGTACCCGGCTACGACTGCGCCCAAATCGTCATCAATGGCCAAACCGACTGGTGGACTGTAGGAGGCTGCGCCGCTGACATCGCCGGCGCGGGCATTACCGCCGACATCGCCTCAACCCTCAAAGCAGCCACCGCCTACGCACCCAACGGAAAACCCGTCGGGCTCATTACCGGCATCAACACACCCTCCGGTAGCCAACTCGACGAGTTCAGTCATTTCATCGATGACTTCAAGCCATCGGGAGGCGTGGGAGCCGGGCCCTCTGGCGAGTGGATCGATGAAATCGTCGTAGGCACCAAGAAGGACATGGACCAGGTCGTTCAGCAGATGACCGAGACCTCTTGTACGTCAGCGTGCGGCGAGATGCTTACCAACGGTGCGATCACCCAGCAGCATCTACTCAACGTGATGGGCGAAGAGGCGAACTTGCTCCAACTCGAGCAGGCACTTGGCGCAGGATGGCAAGCAGTTGGAAACCCAGAAAGCGTGCTCCAAGTCGCTAACGACGCATCGGTCTTCGCAGCGTCATTGAAACCGACAAATCCTGATTTGTTGAACCACACGGTGATTGTCCAGAAAGCTGACATCTTCGATGACACTGGGCACTACCTGGTCCTCGACCCCTGGGATAAGTCCGGCTACCTCGTTGACATGGCTTGGATTCAGAAATGGGTTGACTCTGCTGTCTGGAGCCCCACAACTCCTTAGATTTTTCATGGAGTAGCCCACTCATCAGAGAGCGGAAGGCTCTGTCTAGGAAGAACCCTCTTCCTCGTGTCTCGCATCCCAAGCCTCACGTCTAAGTACTCGGGCACGGTGCAGCATTTCATCGCGTCTCTTCCCAATTGGGAGAGGTGTTTGCCGTGCCTTCCAGGCCTCCGCAGCAAGATGGTTCGGCCAGACCGGGAAAGGCCCACCGTCACCATAGAGATCTGCATACCCATGGCTAAGTCCTACTAGGCCGTTCTCATGAACCGGGTAGTCGAAAACGTGCTCCTCCCCTGAAGCAGTGACGAGTTTGAGTCGGATAGTGTTGCCCCCTGGAAACGTAATCTCTTCGAGTACCAGCCCGTTTTCCTCGTCGCTATTCACCATCACAGTATGCATCGCGAGTAGGTGTGGACCTTCGCAGGTGTCACACAGCTCGGGGGGCGCCATGGCTCGCTCCAGTGCTCAGACTCTGACGCACCACTACTTCACCTTCCGGCGGAGGTAGAGCATTGCAGCAAGAAAGCTGAGCGAACTCAACAGCCCAAGAGCATTCACGAACGAGTCCACCCGAAAGGTATCGGTGAGTGCACGAGTGAACCTGAGCCGCAAGACAGGCTTCCGTCCGTTTGAGGAACCCGAAGGGCCGGGAGCACAAACCGAGCGACCACGTCGCCCCGTGGTGACCGGAAAGTGGAGCGTGGGTGCTGACCAGGCCCGATGCCTGTGGGGGCCGAATATTCGGTCGTGGGCGCTGATCAGGGGAAATGCGGCCGAGGCTGACCGGCTGTGTTTCGAATTCTGTACCGCCTCATCGCCAGCCTGACCAGGCTCGCCGTCCGCTCCGGCCGTTCCAAGGACCTCGAGATCATCGTGCTCCGCCACCAACTCACCGTCCTACACCGCCAGATCAACCGACCCGCCATCAACGACGACGACCGGACGCTGCTCGGCGCCATCGCCGCTGCGCTCCCCCGCCCACGTCGCCAAGGCTGGATCGTCACACCCGAAACCCTCCTGCGATGGCACCGCCGACGCATCGCCCGCCACTGGACACCAGGTACTCGAGGACCGGGACGCCCCCGAACCGCCGACCAGATCCGGCGCCTCGTCATTCGCCTCGCTGCAGACAATCCGACCTGGGGCTACCGACACATCCACGGCGAACTCGTCGGCCTCGGCCAGCGGA